>JAOAIS010000056.1 GCA_026414575.1 Aquificaceae bacterium
GTGTGTGAGGTTTATGGAGCGGAGGATGGAGAAGAAAAGTTCATATCAGACTTTGTCAAAGTATGGACTAAACTTCTTCACATAGACCGTTTTGACCTTTGGAGGAAAGACAGAAAGAAATATAAGGAGTTGACAAGGGGCATATAATTCAAAAAGCCGGAGGCTCGCCCTCCGGGCTACAATATACTCCTTTAAAATCTTTATTCTTTAAACCTTCCACTATTGTGTTTTAATCCAATTTATGGTAATTTTTAAAGACACGCCTATAATTAGAAAGGATATAAAAAGGAGGAAAATATGGACTTTGACTTCTCACAGCTTAGCAATCCATTACAGAGAGCTCTAAAGGACATGGGTTTTGAAAAACCTACGCCTATCCAGAAGGAATCTATACCTCTTGCTTTGAAAGGTTACGACCTTATGGGGCAGGCAGCAACAGGAACTGGCAAAACAGCAGCCTTTGGCATTCCCATAGTGGAGGGTAGTAAAAAAGAAGAGGGAACCGTAGCACTAATAATGACTCCAACTCGGGAGTTGGCCCTTCAGGTTAAGGAACAGCTTTATCAGCTTTCCAAGTACAAGGGTCTTAAGGTTTTTAGCTTCTATGGTGGCACACCCGTCCAGAAAGACCTAGAGCTCCTATGGAAGACGGTGCCCAACATAGTAGTAGGCACGCCCGGGAGGATAAAGGACCTCATAATGAGAGGTCTTTTTAACTTTGATAATCTTAGGTATTTTGTCCTAGATGAGGCAGACAGGATGCTTGACATGGGCTTCATAGAGGATATTGAATGGATAATACAGCAGTTACCTAAGGAAAGGCAAACTTTCCTTTTCTCCGCTACAATAGGAAAAGAGATAGAAGAGCTCGCAAGGAAACATTTAAGAGAAGACTACAAGTTTGTAAGGGTCATCACAGAAGAGTTAAAACCGAAGATAGAGGAAAGACTAATAAAGCTAAGCTCCTCAGGACAAAAACTTTCAGAGCTTGAAAAAATACTAAGAGATCATCTCTTAGAGAAGATAATAGTTTTTGTAAAAACAAAGAAGGACGCAAAGGATATATCCAACGAGTTGAAAAGGAAAGGGTTTCATGTTGTATCCCTTCACGGTGACATGACCCAAAGACAAAGGGAAAATTCACTAAGGCTCTTCAAGGAAGGAAAAGTAAAGATAGTGGTAGCCACCGACGTAGCCTCAAGGGGGCTTGATATAAAAGGCGTTAGTCTTGTTATCAACTATCACATACCAGAAGACCCAGAAGTATACATACACCGAATAGGAAGGACTGGAAGGATAGGAGCTTACGGAAAGGCTTACAGCCTTATATCTCCGGAGGACACAAGGGCCCTATGGAGAATCAAAAAATTAAAGGAGAGTTTTGCAAAAGTATGATATGGATGTAAAGGAAAGAGCCTCCAGGATAAGTCTCTTCCTTCTCGATGTGGATGGGGTGCTTACCGATGGAAGGCTCTACTATACATCACAGGGTGAAGAAATAAAGGTCTTTAACGTAAGGGACGGCCTTGGTATAAAACTTGCCCAGATGGCAGGAATAAAAATTGGTGTTATTTCAGGTAGAAACAGTAAGGCTCTCCTAAACCGTCTTGAAGAGCTTGGAATAAACGAGGTACACCTGGGTTTTAACCACAAAATGCCTGTGTTTGAAAACATACTTAAAAGCCTCTCCATCAGCCATGAAGAGGTAGCTTTCATGGGGGATGACTATGTGGACCTGCCTTTACTCAAAAGGGTTGGATTTCCGCTGACAGTAGCTGATGCACCAAAAGAGCTTAAGGAAATCGCCCTTTATGTAACAAGGGCAAGGGGTGGAGAAGGTGCAGTAAGAGAGGCTATAGAACTCCTCTTAAAACTAAGAAACCAGTGGGATGAAATAATAGGGCAGTACTATGCTTAGGAGCTTCTTGTTGAGTTTAATAATACTTTTCACCTCTTACTACATGAGAATTTATGTTGACAGCTATAAGTCAGACAGGTCAGAAGAGAAGATAGTTAATGTCCTCCAAGGCATAACAATAAAATCCTACAGTAAGAATGGTATTGAATGGACGATTAGAGGAGAAAAACTTGAGGTTGTCAGCAAGGATGTTAAGATTACAAAAGCGGAATTATTCTCCGATGAAGCAAACATAAGGGCTGAAAACGCCTACATAGATAGGTCAACGGGTAAGGGAGAGTTGATAGGCAATGTTGTGCTAACATCGAAAAACCTTATGTTAAGAAGCCAAAGGGTGCACATGGACCTTAAAGAAGGTAAATTCAACGGTGAGGATAGGGTAGATATGATAGAAGGTAAGAATAAGGTGGAAGGTGATGGGTTTCACTTAACATTGAAGCCTCTGCAAGTTATAATCAATAGGGTGAGGGTAAAGATGGAATGATTTGGTTGATTCTCCTTCTGACAATTATGCCCTTAATCGTAAGCCCACAACCCTTGGTGGGCGAAGCTGACAATTTAACTTACGAAAAGGATAAGATCGTATATACGGGTAATGTAAGGTTGACCAGGGGAAATGCCCTTGTTACTGCCCAAAAGGTAACCATACACTTAGATGAGAACAAGAAGGCAAAGATTGCAGAAGCGGAAGGAAATGCGAGGTATATGGAAGGAAAGAGAAGAGGTTTTGCGGATAGGATGATTTACGACTTAAGGGAAGAAATAATAACTTTCAAAGGTAGAGCGAGGGTGGAGGAAGGCCAAAACTTTGTTGAGGCTGAAGAGATAGTTTATTACAAAAAGGAAGATAGAGCTGTGGCTGTTGGCAATAAATCAAGGGTTAGAACTTTTTATGTGGAGGAAAAGGATGAAAAAAGCAGACCTGGTGGAAAGCCTTAGAAGGGAGTTTAACCTTAAAAGGAAGGATGCAAAGGTTTTTGTGGATAAGTTCTTTGAAGAGATTATAGATACCGTTTTAGAAGAAGGAAGGCTTGAGTTAAGAGGTTTTGGTGTTTTCAAAGTAAAAAGGCTTAGTGGAAGGTTTATAAAAAACCCGAAAACGGGCATTGAAATTTATGTAGAGGAAAGAAACAGCATAGGTTTTAGGGTTTCCAGCACCTTCAACAAGAATGAAAAAGGTTGATGTACTGATAGTGGGTGGTGGTCCTGCAGGCTCTACATGCGCCTACGAGCTGGCGGGAAAGGGACTGAAGGTGCTTGTCGTGGATACAAAGAAAAAGATAGGCACCCCAGTGCAGTGTGCGGAATTCGTACCAATTCAGCTAACTCACACCTTTGGTGAATTTTTTCCTGAAAAAGCCATAAGCCAGAGGGTATATAGAATGGTTCACTATACACCCTGGGGGGAAGTTGTGTCCATGTGTTCCGACGGCTATGTGCTCAACAGGGAAGTCTTTGACCATCATATAGCCTACTTGGCTTCAAAAAAAGGAGTGGAAATTATGCTTAGAACAAGATTTTTGGGATTTGAAGATGGTGTTGCTTGGATAGAAAACATAGAAAATAGAAAACGCATGCCGGTAAGTGCTAGATTTGTTGTAGGTGCGGATGGACCAAAGTCAAAGGTAGCAAAGCTAACAGGGGAACATACGGAAAACTTTCTTACCACTTCTCAGGTAACAATGCCACTTTGTAAAAATATAGAAGACCTACTCATATACTTCAGGGATTACATCCCTGGCGGCTACGGTTGGGTTTTTCCAAAGGGAAAGGTAGCTAATGTTGGCGTTGGTATAGACACCGCATATAACCTAAAGGTAACGGAAAGCCTTAAAATGTTTATGATGGAGCTTATTAGGGATGGTGTTGTGGAGGAAATGGTTCTGAAAAGGACAGGTGGTTGGATACCCGCGGACGGACTCCTGGCTCCTATCAGGGGTAATGTATTACTTGTTGGTGATGCTGGTGGATTTTGCCATCCTATCACAGGCGGTGGCATAGCCAACGCAGTTCTATCTGGAAGTATGGCAGGAAAGGCAATACTTAAGGAAAAGCCTGAAGAGTTTGAAGAAGAAGCCATAGATGTGTTCGAAAGCACTCTACGAAGAGCTTCAGAAAAAAGAAAAAGGTATATGAAAAGCTGGGATAACTTAAAAGAGATAATACCAAAAACTTGGATAGCTTTCGAAGAATACTGGCGTATAATTTAAATTCTAAGGAGGTATTTAAAATGGAATTTCTGGGAAAAGAACAGTCACCACTAACCTCTGAAGAATGGGAGCAACTGGAAAACTCAGCTATAGAAACTGTAAAAAGAACACTTGTATGTAGAAGGTTTATACCAATAGTTGGACCTCTTGGTGCCGGGCATCAGGTAGTTTCTTACGATGTATACCTTGGTGTTGAGCCTGGAGTTTGTGAAGTAAGACCTGGGGAGGAAAGTGAAGTTTGTGAGCCAGTTAGAACCGGTAAAAGAAAACATGTGATCCTACCCACAATACACAAACCTTTTACCCTTAGCTGGAGAGACCTTGAATACTACAGGCAGTTTAACCTACCAATAGACACATCTCAGGCTTGTGCCGCGGCCTTTGCCACTGCAGTTGCGGAAGATACGCTGATAATTCATGGGAACAAAAGGTTGGAAATAGATGGTCTCATTACCGTTGAAGGTAGACAGAGTATGTCCATGAGCGACTGGGATGTACTCGGTAACGCCTTTAACGACATATCCTTAGCTATATCAAAACTCTCCGAAAAGGGATTTTATGGACCTTACCACTTACTATTGAACCCAAAAGAATACTTCAAACTAAACAGGGTATACCACAATACAGGACTTTTGGAGATTGAGCAAATAAAAAAGCTTGTTGCAGATGTCTATAACACACCAATAGTACCAGAGGGTAAAGCCATACTTGTATCCTCGGGTCCCCATAACATAGACCTTATAGTAGGTTTAGACTTTAGCCTTGCCTATGTAGAGTCCACAAACATGGTACATCATTTCAGGGTAATGGAAATAGTCGCACCAAGAATAAAAAGACCTGGGGCTATTATTGTGATAGGAGAAAAGTGAAAGAAAAATGGAAGGTTATAGAAAAACTCCTTAAGGAAGAATATCACATAGAGGTCCAGGGTAGTTATGAGGGTTGGGGAGCCGGATACGACCCAAAGTTTTTACCCCTAACAGAAATGTGGGCAAGGGGGGAAATGGAAGATGTTCCAGAAGTAGTAAAAAAACCAGTTGGTGTTGTTTTTCACATACAAGAATTATCTACAAAACACGAAGAGGATGCCATAAACACAATAAGACATGAAATAGAATACATTCTAAACACTGATTTATACCTTTGGAAACTTGGACAGAGGGAATTTTACAAGTTTGGGTTCACACCAACTTCCTTCCTTGTTCTTTACTCTATTCTTGAATCCATTAAGGTAGACCAAAAAATAATAAGCAAGCACCCTTCAAGTTTTAAAACCTTTCATAAAAAGTATATGGAAGTTCTCAAAACATTTGATACATACTATCCGCATCACATTTTCGCCCTATCTTTTGTAAAACTTTTGTTGAAAACGGAACAAACGAATAAAGATATGGAAAGGTTTATCCATGATTACTTGAAGTTAAAAAACGAAGACGCCTACAACATACTAATAGAAGACCTACTTGGAAAGTATATGACATACATGGAAAAAGCATACGAGATAAACTACATAGACCTACTCATTGATGAAGCCCGTGGAAGAATAAGAAAAGACTCGCATAAGGGTAGAATAATGACTGACCTTCTTAAGAAATTACCAGAAAGCCTACAGTCCATAATAATGGATTATAAGGATAAAAAAGCAATAGATATACCAGAAACGGAAAGAAAAGAGATACTAAAAAGTTTAAAGAATATGCCAGAATGGATGAAGGAATACATTAAACAGATGTCCTATATTGACATAATAGAGAGAGATGTAGAATTTATAAAGAACTTTATACCAAAAACCCTTGAGGTTGATATTGAACATAGGGGATTTATAAGCTTTGTAATAAAGGGATGGGAAGATATATCCCAATCATTATCTGAAAATTTGTATGTAGGCAGAAACATTAAAGAAAGGACAAAAGAAGATAGGTTATACGAAAAAACCTACGGACTTAACCTGACGGAATTTACCGCCTACAGAGAAATCCTATCAAGGGTTTTACCCCACGTAGAAGCTATGAAAAGAAAGCTTAAAGGTCTTATGCCAACAGAAGAAGAAAGTTGGTCTGGTAAACATTTTTATGGAAAGAAATTGAACAATAAGTCTCTCGCTGTTGAAATATCAACGCTTAGGGGTAAAATTTATATGAGAAAAGAGGAAGCTGTTAGGAAAGAGTTGGCATTTAAATTAATCATAGATGTCTCCACATCAATGAAAAGGGAGGAAAAAATAAAAAAGTCTATGGAAGCACTCATACTTTTCTCTGAAGTTATAGATAGTATGAGAATGCCTTTCTCTATAGAAATTTTTAATGACAGAATTTTGAAAGTAAAAGAATTTAATGAAAATTACAAGAATGTTAAAGGTAAAATAATTTCTATTTTTAACTTAGTTGGAGGAGGTACAAACCTAGAAAAGGCAATTTTACATGGGTTTGATGATATAAATCTTTTCTGTTTAAAGAATAACATGAAAGGGTGTATTATAGTTTTCTCAGATGGGGAGCCTACAAGAGGTCTAAGGGGAAAAGAACTTAAAAATCTTATAAGTCAGATTAAAGCTAAAATTCCAGTCATTTGTGTAGGTATGGGTATAGAAAAAAACTATGTGGATTACTACTTTGAAGGCACTGGAATAAAAATAAAGGATGTGGCCGACATGAAAATGGCTTTCACGAGGATAATAGAAAATCAGGCAAAAAGACTTCTGGCTTTTCAATAGTTATTCTTAGTCCATCTTCCGGCCTTTCCACTAAAAAAAGGTAATCGGTGATTCTACGGTGATTCTGTGCCTCTTTGAAAAACTCCCTACCCTCCCTTTCTTGACCCAAAGATAAGTATAAAAGTCCAAGGAGTAAATACTTTTCCATGCAGTCCTGTGCCAACATGAGCCATTTGGTAGCCTCAAGATACTTAAATTCAACCACATACCTTATACCCCTGTGCAGAGCACCCTTATGGGTGATAAAATCTTCCCTGTTCAGCTTTTTGCGTTCCACACTATAGACTGCTATTCTAAACTTGACCCTCATCACATAAACCTATCATCCATAAGACAAGTAAAAAACATAACTTACATGATATGAGGATTTATGTCAAGGAAGACCTATTTTATAAAAATATAATACTATCGGAAGAAGGTTAGCCTCCAGAGAAAATAGAAATGGACGAGGAAAATATAAGAGTTTTTGCCTCTTCTGGTAAGGTGTTCGAGATTCCCCTCAACACACTAAGAGGTAAGGCTCTGCTGGATAGACTCCATTACCAAGGTGAACTGACTCAGGAGATATATATTTAACTTGCTTTAAAACCTTTATAAGGAGGCTTACATGGATAGGGTAGAGCTATTTTTGTTTGAAGTGGCAAAAAAAGCCATAAATTACCAACACATAGACAAAGAGACAGCCCTAAGGATTTTAAACATACCCGACGAATACATAGCTCTTGCCACCTACTTAGCTCAGAAGGTAAAAAACCATTTTCATCCGCCCAACAAGGTGGAGTTCTGTTCCATAATAAACGCCAAGAGTGGTGCCTGTTCAGAGGATTGCAAATTCTGTGCTCAGTCAAAGCTATACAAGACACCAATAAACATTTACAACCTCGTTCCAAAGGACGAAATAGTGGAAGGAGCTTACAGAGGTGTAGAGTTTGGAGCCAATAGGTACTGTGTGGTATTAAGCGGAAAATCGGCCACTAAGGAAGAGGTAGAAAAGATATGTGATGGAATTGAAGAAATAAAAAAGGAAAATCTTCCTATAAATGTATGCGTTTCCGCTGGAACTTTGGACGAAGAGTCTCTTAAAAAGCTAAAGGAAGCTGGCGTAAAAAGAGTAAATCACAATCTTGAAGCTTCTGAAAACTTCTTTCCTAAAATAGTAAGCACACATTCTTGGAGAGATAGATATGAAACCATAAAGAGAATTAAGTCCGTAGGGCTTTCTACCTGCTGTGGTGGTATCTTTGGTATGGGAGAAACCAACGAAGACAGAGTGGACTTGGCACTAACTTACAGTGAGCTGGAAGTAGATTCTATTCCCATAAATTTCCTAATGCCTATTGAGGGCACACCGCTACAAAACGCCCCAGGGGTAACACCTTTAGAAGCCCTAAAGATTATAGCCATGTTTAGGTTTACAAACCCAAAAGCTGAGCTAAGGCTATGCGGTGGAAGAGAGCAAAACCTAAGAGATTTTCACGGCATGGCAGTTCTTATGACTAACGCTATGATGGT
>JAOAIS010000004.1 GCA_026414575.1 Aquificaceae bacterium
ACAGAAGGAGCAACTACTTAAACTTCTAAAAGAAAGAGATTACTGGACAACAACCCAAGTCAAACAGCTCATAAAAGAAAGGTTCAACATAGAATACTCAGATGTTCACATAAGAAGGACGCTTAGAGCTTTTGGCTTGCTTTATATCAAACCTTGCCCAATTGATTATAGAAAACCCCAAAACACAAAAGAAGATTTATACACGAGACTTGCATAGGTTATAAAGAGATTATAGTATAAAACATAACCTCATGCAGAAAGCTCAAGGAAGGTTCTAAATTCTCAGAAAAAGACCTACAAAAACTCAAACAACTCACCGCACTCTCATACGCTTCTCTAAAAATCTCTCGGATTAAACCCACATCTCACTCCACGACCACTTTCATCCTTCTCCGCACATTTACCTTTTTTGTAATATGTTGTGTATTATACTATAATTAATCCAAAAACGAGAATATTTGGCTTTATCTGACAATCCTGGCTTCGTATTACAATTACCTTTTGAGTAAACTAAACAGGATGGTGAAAAGGACGGAAAAAAGCACGCTCAGAACTATAGAGGTGGCCAATGGAATGTAAAGGGTAAAGCCATCCCTCTTTATAACCATGTCCCCTGGTAGTCTTCCAAGCCCTAAGGGCAACTTCTCAAAAAGGGTAAGCAAAAGCCCCAGCACTACAAGGAGGAGTCCAACCAGAAGGAGTAACTTCCCAAGCTCGCTCATACCGCCACCTTCCTCTTTCTGAACATGACAAAGGCAATGATTTCTGCCACCGCCTTGTAGAACTTGGGTGGTATTTCCTCGCCCACTTCCACCGCAGGATACATGGCTCTTGCCAGCTCTTCCTTCCTTATAATGGGTACATTATTCTCGTTGGCAATCTGGACAATCTTCTCCGCTATAAGACCTTTACCCTTTGCCAAAACTTTGGGCGCCTTATCGCCTTCCTCAGGGTCGTACCTAAGAGCTATGGCTATGTGGGTGGGGTTTGTAATAACAACGCTCGCCTTTGGCACCTCTTGCATCATCCTCCCCCTTGCAAGTTGCCTCATGCGCCTCTTTATGGCTCCCTTAATCTGTGGGTTTCCTTCATGCTGTTTGTATTCTTCCTTGACCTCCTCCTTGCTCATCCTTATCCTTCTCTCATAGTCCCACCTCTTGTAGCCGTAGTCAAAAAGGGCTATGAATATGGCAAAGAGACTTAAAACAAGCACTACCTTAAAGACCAGCTTGAGGAGAAAAATCACAAAACTGGTAGTGTCCTCGGACGGCGCCTTCAGAAGATATTCTATGTCACCCTTTATCAGGAAGTAGGACACTACCATAAAAAGGGAGACCTTTAGGAGGTTTTTTGTAAGCTCAAAGGCGGTTGTGAGGGAAAATATTCTCTTTATACCCTCGAAAGGGTTCAGCCTGTCCCACTTGAACTGTAAAGGTTTCAAGGTAAATATAAAACCGAACTGCCCAACATGAGACAGCACTACGGTGAGAATGGCTGTCAGAAAGAGTGGAAGTATTAAGCGGGGGAAGCTTTCACTTACATAGCCAAGGGCAAGGTAAGGAGTTATGGATGGATTGTTTGCCACAAACCATAAAAACTTAACTACTTCATAAAACAAGTAACCTCCTACAAAGAAAAGAACTAAGGATGACAGAAAGACAGTAATGGAAGAAGCTAATTCTGGGCTTTTGGCTACGTTTCCCTCTTCCCTGAGTTTTTTACGTCGGTAAGGTGTGGCCTTTTCTGTTCTGTTCTCTTGAGCCATTCTTAACTCCCCAGCAGGTTTACGAATTTAATTATATACTCCCTTATATGGGAGGCAAAGACCCAAAAAACCACGGAAAGAGACAAAATCAGAACAACAAAACCTATTAAAACCTGTATGGGTAAACCTACTATGAAGACATTAATCTGAGGTATAAACCTGTTTATAAGGGCAAGCACAAGATTAAAAAGTAGCATCACAATCATCATTGGAAGGGCAACCTTGAAGGCAAGAAGAAAGCTCTCATAAAAAAACTTAAGAAAAACTTCGGGGTTTATCTGGTAAACACTAAAAGCTCCCAGTGAAACCTTCTCAAGGCTCCTGCCAAGGGCAAGAAGAGTTATCTCTGCACCCCCAAAGGAGAAAAAAAGTAGATTGGCAAACAAGGAAAAGAAAAAAGCCATGACTGTGGTCTGTGGTTGTTGTGGGTTAAAAACGGTGGCAAGTCCGAGCCCCATGTTTATACTCACAAACTCACCAGCCATCTGCATGGCATCAAAGATAAGCCTAAGCATAAGCCCTGCGGTAAAACCAAAAAGAAACTCCCTAATCACTGCCATGAAGAAGTGGAATGTGGTTGGAAATTCCACGGGTTTAACGTCCACATAGAGAAAAAGGGTAAAGCTTATGGCGGTAGCCAGAAACACCTTAAAGGTATTGGGTAAGGCTTCCTTCCCAAAGATTGGTACCAAAATAAGAAAGCTAAAAACCCTTATGTAAACAAGAAAGAGGGTAAGAAGGGTATTTATGTCCAGGCTCATCGGAGCCAACTTGGGATGTTGATGATAAGCTCTTTTGTGTAGTCAAGAAGCTTGTTTAGCATCCAAGCACCAAGAACAAGAATTGTCACATAGGCCGCTACTATCTTGGGTATGTAGCTCAAGGTCATCTCCTGTATCTGGGTTGCAGACTGAAGGATGCTTATTACAAGACCCACAAGGAAGGTGGCAATTAGCACGGGCGCGGAAAGCAAAAGGGCTATTTCTAGCGCCCTTTGTCCAAAGGATATGACCAAATCCGGGCTCATTGGTAACTCCTAACAAGGGATAATACTACAAGCTCCCAGCCATTGGCAAGCACAAAAAGCATTATCTTAAAGGGTAAAGATATTATCTGGGGTGGTATCATGAGAATACCCATGGATATTAGTATTGAGGCTACTACGAGGTCTATGATGAGAAAAGGAAGATAAAGAAGAAACACTATCTGAAAGGCAGTGGTTATCTCGCTAACCATAAAAGCCGGTATTACCACGCTCAAGGGTATATCCTGTGGTTTTTGTATTTTTTCCCTTTCTTCCTTTGGCAGATTTGCCACATCAAGAAAAACCTTGAGACTTTCCTTGCGGGTGTTCTTAACCATAAAATCCTTCACTATGGAAGAGGTCCTTTCAAAAAAAACCTGGTCTGCTATCTGGTTTTTAAAGAGGGGTTGAAGGGCCTGGCGGTTTATTTCTTCAAAGACTGGTTTCATGATAAAAAAGGTCATGAAGAGGGCAAGGGAGACGATAACCTGATTTGGTGGTACCGTAGGGACACCAAGAGCCTGCCTCAAAAGGGAAAGAACTATAACTATTCTTATAAAGGAGGTAGTCATGATAAGTATGGAGGGCGCAAGGGAAAGAACGGTAAGAAGTATCAAAAGCCTTATGGATGTGTCCAGCTGTCCTGTGCCGACTCTAAGGTCTATGTTGGGTATTATCTGTTGGGAAAAGGCAAAGCTGAAAAGGAAGAAACTAAGAATTATCAGCTTCATCCTTATATATTACCTCCACCGCACCCTCAGTAAGAACCACAACAAACAGTCTCCCCTTTATCTCCAGCTCAATAATAAACATGTTTCTCCCGAGGGGCACTATTCTTCTTAGTTTTACCTGAGAGTCCTTGTCTTCTCTTGCAAACTTTAGCTTTTGAATTATGGGAATCACATAGGGTAGCGTTATAAGTATCAGAACGACAACTATACCAAGGGCAATTATCACACGCAAAAGACTTAAGAAAAAGTCTGTCATGTGGTCTGCACCACAAATTCAGTAAAGTATATGTTTCTCACACCACCCTCAAAGAGTATGGTGTTTATCCTTCTTATAAGTTCTAACCTGAGGTTTTCCCTTCCCTCTGGTGTCCTCACAAAAGAAGATGTCTTACTGCTTATTACATCTATTATGGCATCCTTTATGATGGGTAGTCGCCTTTCTACCTCCTGACGGACCTTTTCGTTGGAAAGTTCAAGGGTCACTGCAACCCTTGCAAAGGCGTCCGCCTCCCTATCAGCCAAGTTGACCGTGAAAACCCCAAGGTCCATCATCACACCAACCTGGGATGGCGGAAGGACAGATTCTTCCTTCTTGCCCTTTTTAGAAAACAAGAAAAAATAAGCTCCACCACCACCTGCTATTATAAGGAGGAGTGCGGGGATTATCAGGAAAATCTTTTTTAAACCCCCCTTCTTCTCTTCCTTTACCTCCTTAGCCTCTTCAGCCATGCATTAAATTATAGCTTACCTTCTGAGGTTTGCGGTCTGTCCTAACATTTCGTCCGCTGCGGTTATTCCCCTAGTGTTGAACTCAAAGGCCCTCTGGGCTATTATCAGGTTTACCATCTCCTCCACTATGTTCACATTTGAGGACTCTAAGTAACCTTGGAGTAATGTGCCTATACCCTGATTACCCGGATTGTCTATTACGGGCTCACCAGAGGCATCTGTCTGTATGAAGAGATTATTACCAATCCTGCGAAGTCCCGCAGGGTTCACGAATTTGGCAAGTTCAAACCTACCCACTTCTTCTACTGCGGTGGCCCCCTGCCTGAGTACTGTCACAGTTCCATCTGGTCCGATGCCAACGCTTATGGCATCTGGGGGTATGGTTATCTCTGGGTCAAGAGGATATCCGTCTGGGTTCACTATCCTACCGTCCGCATCCAGTCTAAACTGCCCATTCCTTGTGTAGGCTATGTTTCCATCGGGTAAGACCACCTTAAAAAAGCCTTCTCCTTGGATGGCTATGTCCAGTTGGTTTCCTGTCTGAAAAATGTTCCCCTGTGTGAAGATGCCGTATGTGTCCGATATGTAAGTACCAAGACCTATCTGAAAGCCAGAGGGGTTGCGCGTTGCTGGAGATGTGGGAGCTCCTGGATCTCTTATGGTTTGGTAAACCAAATCTTGAAAAGTGGCCCTCATCTTCTTAAAGCCCACCGTGTTAACATTTGCCATGTTGTTGGATATGACATCAAGGTTTGTCTGCTGTGCTGTCATACCAGAAGCGGATGTCCATAATGCCCTAAACATGTTACCCCTCCTTTAGGTTTATTTCAAAACATATTCTTCCTCAAGAGTAGGGTCTGGCATCTTACCCGTCAAAATTCCTATCAGCTCCTTAACACTTATTATACCCTGTTTCTTAAGCAGATGTCCATTTGCACCGCTGATAAAAATACCCTCCTCGTAGTTACCAAGCCAGGCAGAACCAAGCCTATCTGCTATACAAAAACCAACTTTTCTGGCTTCTTCGCCCTTGTTGCAGGGAGTTATACAGTGGGAGATACAGCCGTTCCACCCGTTGTATCCTGCCAAAAGCCTCTCGACAAAGGGTGTCCTTATTACCCTCAAAGGATATCCCACAGGGGATTTAAAGAGGATTATGTCTTCTTCCTTCGCGTTGAGAACAGTCTCCTTGTAGACAAGAGGTGCATCGCACTCATGGGTAGCTATGAAACGTGTAGCCATCTGCACACCGCCCGCCCCCTGCTCTATATAATAGACTATGTCCCTGTAGCTCCATACTCCACCAGCCACTATGACGGGTATGTTACCCCACCTTCTTGTCTCTTCGAGAACAGATGGGAAAAGATTTTCCAGCTGATGCTCTGGCATGAAGCATTCCTCGTACTTAAACCCCTGATGACCGCCAGATTTTGGACCCTCAAGGACCACAGCATCTGGAAGCCTTTTGTATTTTTTCTCCCAGGTTCTGCATATGAGGTTTAGAGCCCTTGCGGAAGAAACTATTGGGATGAGTGCCACATCCGCATCGCCCACATACTCGGGGAGTCTAAGGGGGAGACCAGCACCTGATACTATTATGTCTGCACCGGCTTCCACCGCATCTACTGCTACCCTGCCATAGTCGGTTATTGCACATAGGATATTAACACCTATGGCGCCCTTCCCCTCGGAGAGCTTTTTAGCCTCTCCAATCATTCTTGTAAGCGCCTCTTTACTGTGGGTGTAGATAGACCCTATTGGTCTTCCAAATTTATCCCTCTTAACAAGCTCGGGATATCTGTAGCCCGTGCCTACCGCAGATATGATACCAACCGCACCCTCCCTGGCCACAGTCCCAGCAAGCCTTTCCCAAGATATGCCTACACCCATACCCCCCTGAAATATAGGTATTGGTATTAGCTTGTTTCTTAGTTTCAAGGGCGGTAGGGACATATTAAACCTCCTTCATGTTGTAAGTAAAATATATACTTGGACTTTAGCAAGACAAGTCTATGACCTTTCCCCTTCCACCGTTCGCACTATCCTCATAAGGGTGTCATGGCTAAGAAGGGAACAAACTTCAGAAAGCTCCGGCTTATAGCCCTTTATAAGGTCAAGTAGATAATCCTTTTGACTCTTGGTGGCACCCTTAGATTTACAACAGAGGTCTATTAGGGCGGATGTCTCCTTTGTAGTAAGAAGTTCTCTATCCAAGGCATATTCTATAACCTCTGCACCCTCCATAAAACCTGCGGATTTTAGCGCCTCCAAAGCATATTGTCCTTGAAGATAATCCTTAAACTTTTCATAGAGCATGCCAGTAATTAAAGCATCCCTTAGGTTATACTGTGCCACACTTCTATAATTACCTTGGAGAAAAACCTCCCTTATCCTCGAGCCGTCCATATCACCCTTATCTATGGGTAGGTTCAGCCTTTTCGCTATAAAGTTTAGGGAATAGTTTCTTCTGCCAACCCTAAAAATATCCTTAAGGTCTACGATGTTTATCAGATTGGATTTGTATAGCAAAAAGAAAGCATGGGGTTTCAGAGCGTGAAATATGGTCCTTATCCTCAAAAATTCCAAGTCAAAGTCCCTACCGTGGAAGGTAATGAGTGTGCTTATTCTCTCTAACTTTTCCCACAGCAAGTTCAAAAGTTTCCCTTCCGCCTCCAGCAATCCAGAACCAATCGTCAAGGGCTTATACAAAAGCTTCAAGAGTCTGCCATCCATTTCATATTCTTCGGAAGTTTCCAAGTCATTCTTCGATAGATAGTAGACTTCTGCCCTATCTTCACTGGGATAAAAGAGGGAGAAGGAAATGAGCAAGGATACATACGGGTTTGTTGCAAGTTCCCTATAAAAATCCTCCTCACAGCTATAGTCTTTTCTACCCTTTAGATAGAGAAGCTCATCCTCTTTTAACTCCTCCAACGGACAGAAGGTTTCAATATCAAAGGCTGTAACCATGTTTACTCGCCCCCTAAGTTTATTTTAAACTCAATTCCTACTAAAGCTAGGATGGAATATTATCAAACTACAGTAGAGGTTAAATTTATACCTGTTGGATATTACATAGCAGGTCTCACTGGTATTATCTCCAACTCTTTTATGTGGTAAAGTGAGAAACATAAGAATTCTTCATGGTTAAATAAGACTCTTTTATTGAAAAGGTTGAATAGAGTCTATAAATTTAGAATCAAGGAGGTGAGGTAAAATGATACATTTTCTAATTAACAGAGAAAATTTATCCAAGAAAGAGAAGTTGGCCCTATTTAGAAGTTTGCTTAAGCTGGAAATGGATGTTCTCAATGAGTACTGCATCTATGACAAAATGCCAAAAAATTACGCGGTAGAGTTGTGCCATGTACACAACATAAAGAAGGTGAACATAGCTCGGCTTTTGTGTATTATAGAGTTTTACGACCCTGATTTCATAAAAACCTTGGCTATGACAGACCCGAGGGTGAGAAAGTTTATAGGATACTACTTTGAATTTTTAAGGACAAACCCTTATGGTTATGAAGCTTTAGAACCGCAGAATCTCTTTGGAGACTGGAACTTTATCAAATACAAGCTCAAGGTGTTATTCCCCGAGCTTAGCCTCGAAGAAATAGAAGGTTTTAAGTTTAAAAGGAGTGATTTTGTGGATTATGTAAAGAAAAAGCTCGGTGAAAGTGAGGAGCTTATAGAATCCAAGTTAAACAAGGCAACATGGTATGAAACCGTCCCCTACCTTGAAGTCGAAAGGGAGATGTCAAGTCAGTGGCATCCAGAACCAGTAATGACGGGCGAAGACTGGGCTTTCATAAAGAAACACATAAATGGCAGGAAAAATATCGTTATAGTTCAGAACGGTAAAGAAAAGCTTGTCTATGTAGATGTCAACATACAGGAGGATGAGTTAGACCATTACAAAAAAGATAGAAATGGTCTTAAGAAACTCCTAATGGAAAGATACAACCTAACTGAGGATGGCGCAGAACAAATACTTAGAAAGGCTGGATGGGAGTCTGAAACATATCACATCATACCTCCAATACATACGGATGTAGTGTTAGATTATGGAGAGGGGAAAGTTAAAGAGGAAATAAACATAGAAAAGAATACAGACATAAAATACCATGAGCTTGCCAATTTTGTAAGACACATTGGAGGTCTTGAACTGGAAGAGCTTAACTATTTTGAACTTCTTTATGAAAAGATGGAACCGGAGGTTCAGGAAATATTAGACCGAATAATAAGAACTCAGAGGAGAATCCTTGGAAAACTCTTTGGTATTTTCTACACCCTTGACCCACTCATGGCGGAAGCTATACTCACCATAAAGCCAGAAAGGGTAGAATTCTTAGAGTCTCTAATCATTAAGGAAACAGTAAGAGGTAAGGAATTTAACCTATACTCCAATCTGGCAGCCTGGAATACGGTAAAGGATAGGATAGCATCACGATTTCCGGAAATAAACTATGAGGAGATAGAAAATTTCAAGGGGAAAAGGCATGAGTTTGTTAAATTAATAATGAAAAGAACTGGCCTGTCTGAAGAATCTGTGGAAAAAGGATTAGAAGAGTGTGGATGGTTAAAGACAGAGGAAATACCACCCTTCTTAAGGCAAATAGGACCATAAGGATGCTAAAATCTTTACATGCTCGAAGGTCTTATTCGGAAAAACAACAGTAAGATTGTCTTTATTGTCCTAGATGGTATAGGTGGTCTCCCGGTAAGGGACGGGAAGACAGAGTTGGAAATTGCCAATACACCACAGATGGATGCATTGGCTGTAAAATCCGCCCTTGGTCTGCACATACCAGTGGATTATGGTGTAACTCCAGGTAGTGGACCTGGGCACCTTGGTATATTTGGCTATAGCCCATTAAAACACCAAATAGGAAGAGGTATATTGGAAGCCCTCGGGCTTGGCCTTGATGTAAGAGATACAGACATAGCAATAAGGGGCAACTATGCCACCGTAGAAAGAAGAGAAGGAAAGTTGGTGGTTAAGGACAGGAGGGCTGGACGCATATCCACGGAAGAAAACAGGAGAATAACACTAAAGCTTTCAGATTCCATAGGAGAAATAGACGGAGTTAAGGTGTTTTTCTCGGCGGGTATGGAGCACAGGGTTGCCATTGTTTTGAGGTTTCCCGATGATTTGCCCGAAGAAAGCGATAGGATCACTGACACAGACCCGCAAGGTGAAGGTCTTGAACCAATTACACCAAAAGGAATGAATAAAAACTCAGAAAGGGTTGGCGCTGTAGTTAGGAAACTCCTTGATAAGGTGCAGGATATTCTTTCTGATGAGCCGAAAGCAAACTACATGCTTTTGAGGGGTTTTTCCCAAAAACCGAAAATGGAAAGTTTTGAAAGTAGGTTTGGACTAAAAGCCTGCGCTATAGCAGTTTACCCAATGTATAGAGGCCTTGCAAGCCTTGTGGGTATGGAGTTAATAAACTTTAATGGTCAAACAATTAAAGACCAAATAGAAGCACTCAAAAGAGTGTGGGAGGACTATGACTTTTTCTTCTTACATGTAAAAAAGACGGACTCTTACGGTGAAGATGGAAACTATGAAGGGAAGATTAGGATGATAGAGGAGTTTGATAGACATATACCGGAAATAATGGCATTAAAACCAGATGTTTTTGTTATAACTGGAGACCACTCAACACCTTCTATTTTAAGGGGGCACTCTTGGCATCCAGTGCCAGTGCTTTTACACTCACCCTATGTGCTAGGTGGGATATGCAAGAGGTTTACGGAAAGAGAATGTTTGAAGGGGGAACTTGGTATATTTCAAGCGGAAAAGCTTATAAACCTCATACTTGCCCACTCTTTGAGACTTGCTAAGTTTGGAGCTTGAGTTAAATTTCTTTTCATGAAAACTCAGACGGAGATCTATGAAAAGGTTATAGAAGGAGAGAGGTTAAAACAAGAGGAAGCAATTAAGCTTTTTGATGAAGATGTTACATCTTTAGGCTTTTTAGCAAACGAAGTCAGAAAAAGGCTTCATCCAGAAAACATAGTCACCTTTGTGGTAGACAGAAACATAAACTACACTAACATATGTGTAGCTGGTTGTAAATTCTGTGCCTTTTATAGAAAGGTAGGTTCCGTAGAGGGTTACGTGCTTTCTAAGGAAGAGGTGCTTAGAAAAGTTGAAGAACTTGTATCATGGGGTGGAACAACGCTACTTATGCAAGGCGGATTAAATCCAGAGCTTCCCCTTGATTACTATGAAGACCTAATAAGTTCAATAAAGGAAAAATTTCCAAAGGTGCAGATACATTCCTTTTCAGCGCCGGAGATAGTGTATCTATCAAAAATAGAAAATTTGGATGTAAAGAGTGTTTTAAAAAGGTTAAAGGATGCAGGTCTTGATTCACTCCCAGGTGGCGGTGCGGAAATACTATCGGAGGAAGTTAGGAGTTTTTTAAGCCCAGGAAAGTGCAGCGTCAAGGAATGGGAGTTTGTCCATAGAACAGCTCACGAACTTGGTATGACTTCAACTGCAACCATGATGTTTGGCCATATGGAAAAACCAGAACACATAATAGAGCATCTCGAAAGGGTTAGGAAAATTCAGGATGATACTGGTGGCTTTACCGCTTTTATACCATGGACTTTTAAAAGGGGAAATACCAAGTTAGATTTTCTTGAAGAAGCCTCATCCAATTATTATCTAAAAGTGCTTGCCATATCCAGAATTTATTTAGACAACTTCACAAACATACAAAGTTCCCATGTAACTCAAACTATGCAGGTAGGTATGGTAGGTCTTCACTTCGGAGCAAACGACCTTGGTAGTGTAATGATGGAGGAGAATGTTATATCCTCCACATCCTATAAGGTTAACATCCCAAAAGTGGAAGATATGGCATGGGCTATAAGGTCAGCGGGCTTCATTCCAGCCCAAAGGGATACCTACTACAGGATAGTAAAGGTTTTCCAATAAAGGTTAATTTCTTTTCTCTACAATATTGTCTTTTTGTAGCATTACAGTAAGAATGAAATATGAGTGTACACTTGAAATAGCTTTAATATAATCTTAATCATGTTCTGTAGGATAAAGAGTGGGGGGATTTTGGGTATAGAAGGTTTTGAAGTGGATGTGGAGGTAGATGTATCCAACGGATTGCCCCAATTTCAAATAGTAGGCCTCGGAGATAAGGCTATAAACGAAGCCAGGGAAAGAGTTAGGTCAGCCATTAAAAACACTGGATTTCAACTACCAGTTAAAAGGATAACTGTAAACCTATCACCTTCTCATATAAAAAAGCAAGGAACACTCTATGACCTTCCTATAGCCATAGGAATTCTAAAGCTCTCTATGGGTTTAGATTGTCCAGAAGATGTTGTTTTACTAGGTGAACTCTCCCTTGATGGTAAGATAAACCCAATTAAAGGTGTGCTTCCAATAGTCTTATCCCTGAAGGCTCTTGGGTATAGACGCTTTATAGTACCACTTGGAAATTTAATGGAGGCTTGTATAGTTAATGATGTTGAAGTTTATGGTTTTGAAACTTTAAAGGAAACTGTAGATTTTCTACTTGGTAAAATGGAGAAAAAACCATTCAAAATAAATTTAGATGAGCTTTTCATGAAGTCGCAGGATTTCATTTTAGATTTAAGTGAGGTTTATGGACAGCATCAGGCTAAGAGGGCTGTAGAAATAAGCGCAGCTGGCATGCACCACCTGATGCTTATAGGTCCACCAGGTACAGGTAAAAGCATGCTTGCAAAAAGGATTATAACCATAATGCCACCAATGACTTTTGAAGAAGCTGTAGAAGTTACAAGGATATACAGTGTTGCTGGTCTTCTGGATGAGAAAAATCCACTTATAACAAGTAGACCATTCAGAAATCCTTTAACCAACGCCTCGGATTCCGCTTTGGTCGGTGGTGGCACAATACCACAGCCAGGTGATATATCCTTAGCCCATAGGGGTGTCCTATTTCTTGACGAATTCCCAGAATTCGGTAGAAAGGCTATAGAAACATTAAGACAGCCCTTAGAGGATGGTAAGGTAACCGTATCTAGGGTTGGTGGTAGGATAACCTTTCCAGCGGAGTTTCTTCTTGTTGTAGCCATGAACCCTTGTCCATGTGGAAACTACGGTAACCCACAAAAAGCATGCTCCTGCACTCCAATACAGTTGAAATCATACCAGTCAAGGATTTCTGGACCGATTATAGACAGGATAGACCTAAAAGTATGGTTAAATCCAGTTAAAAAAGAAGAGCTAATGAATATGAACTCGGAAGAAAACTCGGAAAAAATAAGAATGAGGGTGATGAAAGCCATGGAAATCCAAAAAGAAAGGTTTAAAAATAGTTCAACAAAGTATAACTCTCGCATGACGAATGAAGAAATTAAAAAATATTGTGTTGTAACTAGTGATGGAAAAAAATTACTGAAAAACGCAGTTGAAAGGCTTAATCTAACTGGTAGAGGCTATATGAAAGTTTTGAAGGTATCCAGGACTATAGCCGACCTTGAAGGTGAAGATAAGATATCTACCCATCACATAGCGGAAGCACTCCAATTTAGGATTGGCGAGAAAACGCCATACATATAGTTATAGCATAAGTAGTGAAAGTCAACTACCAAG
>JAOAIS010000029.1 GCA_026414575.1 Aquificaceae bacterium
GAGCTTGCTTGGTGGTATCCTCACTTTTGGTTTATCCCCGGAGACTTTCCCGATATTTTAAGCCGTGCCTTCAGATGGGGGGACATCCCACCAAAAACTCAAAGGCAGGGCTTTGTTTACTTTACTGGCTTACCCTCAAATGTTGACTCTGCGGTACTTCATGTTAAGGAATATAAATTTAACTTGAAGCTCAGAAAAGATTGAGTATAATTATCGACCTAGCGGGTGTGGCGGAATTGGCAGACGCGCTGGACTCAGGATCCAGTGGGCATAGCCCGTGAGGGTTCAACTCCCTCCACCCGCACCAGAGAGCCATGAGATTTCTAATCTTTGGAGATTTAATAGGTAAGCCCGGAAGGAAGGCCATAAGGCACTTTCTTTCTGGTTATAAAGACATGGTGGATGTGGTAATTGCCAATGTGGAAAACGCCGCAGGTGGCTTTGGCATAACCAGAAAGGTATACGAGGAACTTCTATCTTTTGGGGTGGATGTCATGACCTCGGGAAATCACATATGGGACAAGAGGGATGTTTACGAGTTTATCAACAATGTGGATAATTTACTAAGACCCGCCAACTATCCGCCCGGCGTACCCGGCAGGGGATATGGAATATACAAGAAGAAGGGCTTCAAGTTCGCGGTAATAAACCTGATGGGAAGGTCTCTTTTGGATTCAAACCTTGACAATCCATTTTTACTCTTTGATAACTTATACAAAGAAATCTCAAGGGAAACACGCACAATAATTGTAGACTTCCATGCGGAGACCACATCGGAAAAGTGGGCCTTTGGCATATACGCGGACGGAAGAGCGAGCCTTATTTACGGCACTCATACCCATGTGCCTACCGCCGACCAGATAATACTTAGGAAGGGTACCGCCTACATAAGTGATGTAGGCATGACTGGCTGTTGGTACTCAGCCATAGGCATGAAGCCACAGCAGGCAATAGAGAGGTTTATCAAGGGTGTGCCACAGAAATACGAAGTGGAAGAAAAGGAAGATGTAGTCGTGAATGCCCTTTTTGTGGAGGTGGACGACCTTAGCGGTAAGGCAAGGAAGATAGAAAGGCTACAGCAATACATAACGAAAGATGAGCTACGAGAGGTATAGATTTATACTATGCAAGAGACTCAAAAAAAGCCGAAGATAAGCCTGATAGTAGAGAGCTTTACTCAGTTAGAAAAGGCGTATGTAGACCTTAAGAAAAACCTTAGTGTAGACAGGGCGGAGTTTGTGGCCAATAAGCTCCTGCAGGATAAGGTGAGGGTAGACTTTAACCTTGCCTTTGAGAGCTCCATGAGGGTCTGCAGACATCTCTCTGCGGTCTACAACCTAAAAACCACATCGAGGGATTGCCTGCAAAAGATGGGAGAATTTGTAGGAATTAAGGATTTAGAAGCCTTTGGTAAACTCACCAATTTCTACATAAAGCACAGAGACCTAAAGGAGGCATTGCCCGCAGAAGAGTTATACGACTTTCTAAGGGAAGCCCTTCCCTCCTTCAAGGAATACGCAAAGGCTGTGGTGGAATTTGTAAAAAGAGAGACCAACAACCCATTACTTATAGACTTTGACCTTCTTAAGGAAAAGGCAAGATACATCAAGGAATCTATAAAAAGGATAGATTTCGTAATTTCGCAGGGCTACGAAGAGTTTTCGAAAACACCCATGTACTACGACAGGGTTAAATACTTCTATCAGGTAGCTTACGACAGCCTCTTTGACATATGCAAGCACCTTGCGCCCAAGTTTGGAGTCAAAAAGTTTGGTGACGACTGCCTTTCAAAGCTTGTGGAGGTTGGCGTGATACCCCAAGACTATTACATGGATGTATTCAGGATGACAAACCTAAAGAATAAGCTAATAAGCACATGGGATGTTAGCCCAGAGGAGCTCTATAAAAGCTTGCTGGAGACCAAAGACAGAATAGAACCTGTAATGATGGAAATATCCAAGAGTCTCAAAAAGCTCTTGGAAAGCATAAAGCCCTGATGCTTGTTAGCTTTTACTGACCTTCTGGCGTAGACTTAAGTTACAGCCCTTTTTGTGCCAATTCTTATAGTCATGGATATATGGCCACTGGCCGGTAAAAGGTGTCTCTTTCTACGGGTATTTTGCCCCCACCCCTTATGAGCTTTATGAGCTTTTCTTTAGTATGTCCAAGGGCGGATGTTGTGCCAGCCGCATGGACTATTTTTTCTTCCTGTATGGTGCCGTCAAGGTCGTCCGCACCCATGTTCAGAGCTACTTGTGCCAGCCTTTCACCCAGCGTTACCCAATAAGCCTTTATGTGTTCAAAATTATCCAGAAAAAGTCTTGCTATGGCTATTGTTTTTAGGTCGTCTACGGAAGAGGTTCTCTTTCCGCCAAGCCTTGTCCCTTCGGGCCAATAGGCGAGGGGAATAAATACCTGAAACCCCCCAGTTTCATCCTGCAGACTCCTTAGGCTTTCCATGTGCTGGACCCTCTCTTCGTAGGTTTCCAAGTGTCCATAGAGCATGGTTGCGTTTGTAGGTATACCAAGCTTGTGGGCTGTTCTGTGAACCTCGAGGTATTCTTCCGCATTCGCTTTGTAGGTGGCTATTATCTTCCTCACCCTTTCAGAGAATATTTCCGCACCACCACCGGGTATAGCATCAAGACCAACCGCCTTTAGCTCAAGAAGCACTTCCTCGTAGCTCTTGCCAGATATCTTGCTCATGTGGTGTATCTCTATGGCAGTCCAGGCTTTTATCGCCATGTCTGGAAAATGGCTTTTTATCTCCCTTACAAGACCTATGTAGTCTTCATACTTCCAGTGGGGAGGTATGCCACCAACAATATGTACCTCCCTACCGCCCATATTATGGGTTTCTTCCACTCTATTTAGGACCTCCTCAAGGGTCATCTCGTAGGCTCTTGGGTCAGATTTGGTTACACCAAAACTGCAGAAATTACACTGGTATATGCAAACATTAGTAGGGTTTATCTGCCGATTTACCACAAAATATGCAAACATCCCGTTCTTCTTCCTATTTACATACTCTGCAAGGCTACCCACATAGGTAAGGTCCGCCTCATAAAAGAGCCTGACAGCTTCCTCAAAGGATAG
>JAOAIS010000027.1 GCA_026414575.1 Aquificaceae bacterium
CTCAAGCACAGCACCACCACAAAAAACCTCCTTCAAAGCCCACCTGCCTTTCTGTCCAAAGACTCCTCCCGAACATCTCTTTATTCTCTTTTTCCTTCCTCTGTAGACCTTAGCCACTGTAAGTATAGCCCCATCCGCTATCAACTTGAGCTTTTTAGAAGTCTGATTTTACAGAACATGCATTGTCTTAGCCTTGAATAGATTCTTTCTGAACAAGCGATAAGAGAGTATAAACAAAGCCAAGATTTACCCTTTGGGCTTTATGTAGACAAGCTGGTGTAAGGGTTTAACCTCAGCTATTCTATACCTCTTTGTGTAGGGCTGGGTATTGATGCGATACCCACATATGCAAGGGCTTTTTAAGGGAGGGTTTTTGCACTTTTTTAATTTCTTGCCCGATGTTTTAAAATGATATAATAACACGAGCCATGAAGGTTAGAGTTCTTATACTTCCCAGGAGGGGGCTTCTTGACCCGGAAGGCAGGGCTGTCAAGGAGATGCTTCTTGATGAAGGTTTCCCAGTTAGGGAGGTCAAGGTGGGCAAGGTGGTAGAGCTGGAGCTTGAAGAGGGTGCGGACATAAAGGCCATAGCGGAAAAGTATCTTGTAAACCCCCTTGTGGAGGAGTACCTAATAGAATGAAGTTTGCGGTTTGCGTATTTCCTGGTTCTAACTGTGACTATGACACTTACTATGTGATAAGGGACTTGCTTGCGCAGGAGGTTAGATTCGTTGACCATAACACCAAAAGCCTTAAAGATTTTGATTGTGTTGTAATTCCTGGAGGCTTTTCCTTTGGGGATTATCTAAGGGCAGGGGTCCTTGCCAGTAAAACCCCCTTAGGAAATGCTATAGTGGATTTCGCCCAAAGGGGCGGCCTTGTCCTCGGTATATGTAACGGCTTTCAGATACTCACTGAACTACATCTTTTACCCGGTGCTCTTCTCAGAAATAAGGGCCTGAGCTTTCTATGCATGGATGTTTATCTTAGGGTCGAGAACAACTCTTTGCCCTTCACCAGAAAGTTTGAGCATGGAGAGGTCATAAGACTTCCAATAGCTCATGGGGAGGGAAGATACCATGTTCCAGAAGAGGAGCTAAAGAAAATGGAAGAGATGGGGCAGGTTGTACTGCGTTATTGCGACCAAGAGGGCCATGTAAACCCTCAATCTAACCCTAACGGTTCCTTGGAAAACATAGCGGGAGTGTGTAACAGAGAGGGCAATGTTTTTGGTCTTATGCCTCATCCGGAAAGAGCCTGCGAGGACCTTTTGGGTTATAGGGATGGCATAATACTTTGGCATTCTCTCATAGCTTGAGGCTATAATTTAAGCATGAAACTTACCAACGAGGTAAAGGTAGGCATACTTGTTCTTCTTTTTGCCTTTGGCTTTGCCTTTCTCGTGCTGACCTTTGGGGAGGTGCCTTTTTTTAGACCTGCGGTAAAGACATACAGGGTTTATTTTGACAATGTGGCAGGACTTGGGGTTGGTGCAGAGGTAAGGGTGGCAGGCATAAAGAGTGGCAAAGTCAGGTCCCTTTCTTTCAAGAAAGATAAGGTGGAAGTTGTCTTTGAGCTTAATAAAGATGTGACCCTTTATAAGGATGCTCAGGCGGATATTGGCACCCTTGGACTTATGGGAGATAAGTATTTAAACATACACCCAGGAAGTCCTCAGGCTGGCCTTTTGGAGGATGGTGGCATAGTGCAAAAAACCCTTGGCTATGCTGACACGGACAAACTCATAAAGGATATGACCAGCGCTTCTGAGCACATAAGGGTTATGGTGGAGACCTTCCGACTGGTACTTTCCGAGAACAGGGAAGATATAAGAAGAATTGTTCAAAACCTTGAACTTCTTACTCATAACCTTAACTTGATAGCCACGGAAAACAGACAGGCTTTAAGAAGTGCCATACATAACATAAACTTACTGGTCTATAACTTAAACAGGACGCTCCCACAGGCTGTTGAGAGTATAGATAGGCTCGCCAAGGATCTTGATCATATAGCGGTAGAAAACAGGCAGGATATAAGAGACACGGTGGCAAACTTAAGACAGCTAAGTCAAGACCTTAAAACAACGTTTCCGGAACTATCCAGAAATCTAAGGGAGCTTTCCTATAACCTAAATGCCCTTGTTGTAGAAAACAGGCAGGACATAAGGACTGCTACTGGTAACCTATCAGAGCTGACCAACAATCTAAAAGAGAGCTCCTCAAGGCTTAACCGCATACTAGCTCATATAGAAAAGGGAGAGGGCACCCTTGGAAAACTAATCAAGGATGAGGAACTTTACAGGAATATATCTGCCGGAACAAAGGCGCTTGGCAAAGCTGGGGATGTGGCTGAAAAGACAAGCTTATACATAGGGTTTAGGGGTGAACTTTATAGAGCTGGGGATTCCAAGGGCATTCTGACCTTTAAACTCCAACCAGATGGGGAGAAGTACTATCTTCTTGAGGTTGTGGGGGATTCTAGGGGAAGGGTTTACAAGGAGGAGGTTCTGCCTAACCAGCAGGTGGTTAAGAAGGAATTCAAACCCGAGTTTACTCTCCAGTATGCCAGGATTTTTCCCTTTTTTGCAAACACCGAGCTGGTTTTAAGGGGTGGTCTCAAGGAGTCTACGGGCGGTGTTGGTGCTGACCTTTTACTGTCTGAGAGAGTGGCCATAACCTCTGACCTTTGGGATTTTGGAAGGTTGGACAGACCAAAGGATAAAGACCTAAAACCTAACCTTCAGGTAGGCGTAAATTACAAAATGAGGGGACCACTCTACATAAGGGCTGGTGTTGATGACCTTCTTAATCCAAGATTGAGAGGCGCTTTCGGAGGTGTGGGTCTTATGTTTACTGACAACGACCTTAAATACATTCTGGGTGGACTCAGACTTCCCTTGCCTTAAAGCAAATTGAGATAAATTTTATGATTAATCATGTATGAGGAGCATATTTATAGGCTTTTAAAAGTGAACCTAAACTTGCAGGAAAAAGAAAGGCTATTGCTACTTACCGATACGGAAAAGGACTACCTTGTGGAGCTTATGGAGGATTTTTTAAATGTGGCAGGGGGTTTAACCAGAGAAGTTATACATTGCGTGTACCCTTCCCTTTGTATGCACGGCAGAGAGCCGCCGGAAGAGGTGTGGAGGCTTTCCTTTGGAGATCAAGTCGTTGAAAAACTCAAGCTTTTACATCTTATGGATAATATAATTCATAAGGAAGAATATGCTGAAGAAGAGGCTATTCAAGTATTTAGAGATTTTGCGGAATCTGTCCCAAATGTGGTAGTTGCTTTTCCCTACTACTCTACTACCCACACCTTTTTTAGGAAGGTATTAACTGAGGTTTTTGGTTGCAGGTATGTGAGCATGCCTCTCTTTGAACCGGAGATGTTCGAAGGTCCCATGGATGTGGACTGGAATTATGTGGCAGGTCTAAGCACGGATGTGGCAGACATGCTTTCTGAGGCCGAGTGGGCGCATGTTAAGGCAGAGGGCACTGACATGGAGTTTTCTTTAGCTGGTAGGATGTCTATTGCAGACACGGGCTTGTTTCACCGAAAGGGTCAGTACGGAAATCTCCCTGCAGGAGAGGCTTTTATAGCGCCTCTTGAGGACTCCGCCTTTGGCAAGCTGACCATGTTTTATGGTCCCGACAGAAGGCTCCAGTCGCCCATAACCCTTAAGTTTAGAGGCGGTAGCGTGGAGGAAATAGAAGGCCTTGACCCATACAGATACCATCTTGAGGAGATTTTCAAAAGGTATGAAGGTGCGCGCACCATAGCAGAGTTTGGTGTAGGCACCAATCCCAAGGCAAGAAAGCCAGACAATGTGCTTGAGGCAGAAAAGATACTTGGTACAGTGCATATAGCCATAGGCGACAATCACTCCTTTGGAGGTAAAAACAAGGTACCTTTCCATACGGATTATGTAGTTTTTGAACCGCAAGTAACCATAGGAGGTAAGGGATGGCAAAAGAGGCTTTTAGAGAGAGGCAAGCTCAGGACATAAAGCTGGAGATGTTAAAAAGGGTTCATCTTTTTGAAGACCTGTCCGACGAGGAGCTAAAAGATGCCCTCAGATACATGCAGGTGAGGGAATTCAGGAGAAATGAGTACCTATTTTTCGAAGAAGAGGCTGAGCCTGGCGTTTATATATTGGTGGATGGTCTCATAAAACTACTAAAGGAAACCCACGACGCACGAATAGTCATAGTCAGGCTTGTGTACCCCGGTGATATCTTTGGTTGGATAGAGTTGGGGAAAAAGGCTCCAAGAAATACCTACACCGCAAAGGCCATGTTAGAGAGTAAGACCCTTTACATATCCAACAAGGATTTTATAAATCTTTCCATAAAGCATCCTGCGGTAGCTATCAAGATGACCTGTGAGTCAACCTCTACCCTACTTCGTAGCTATGAAACCCTTAAAAGCATAGCGGGTGGTAAGGTAGAGGAGAGGATAGCGAAGGTACTTCTTGAGATTGCAGACCGCATAGGCAAAAAATACGAGGATGTTATAGTCATAGATGCACCCCTCACGAGGCTGGACATTGCGGAGATGACGGGCACCACGGTGGAGACCACCATTAGGGTGATGAGCAAGTGGAAAAAGCAGGGTATAATAAACGCAGAGAGGGGATACATAGAGATATTAAAACGGAGAGAGCTTGAGAGGCTTGCAGTATGAGCCGGGCGGGAGTCGAACCCGCGACCCACGGATTAAAAGTCCGTTGCTCTGCCTGCTGAGCTACCGGCTCTAAAGCTCATTATTATACCAGTTTTTTACTATCAGTCAAGGATTTTTTCCCTTCCTTTACCCTTTAATATTCTTAGTCTTGGTCTAGTTATGGCAAGGTCGCCATCTGGAACATCCTTAGTGATGACAGAACCGCCCGCCACAAAGGAGTGGCTTCCAACTTTTAGGGGAGCCACAAGCAGGGAATTACTGCCTATGAAGGCACCCTGTCCTACATGACTTTGATGCTTTCTTTTTCCGTCAAAGTTTGCAAAAACAACACCAGCGCCTATGTTGACCCTGTTTTCCAATACTGCATCTCCTATGTAGCTAAGATGTTTTGCCTTAACATCCTCTCCTATGGAAGATTTTTTGACTTCCACAAAGTTTCCAATATGGCTTTTTTTGCCTATGAGGCTTCCGTCCCTAATGTGGGCAAAGGGGCCGACCACTGCCTCAGCTTCTACCCGTGAATTTTTCACTATTGAATAGGGCTCTAAGGTGGCACCATCCCCAACATGGGCATTTTCCAACACACAGCCTTTGCCGATTACCACATTCTTTCCCAGCCTCGTATTGCCCCTTAGCATTACATCGGGATATATTTCCACGTTGCCCTCCAGCAACACATCTGGCTCTATCCACACACTCTCAGGCTGGTGTATGGTGTTGCCCTTCTCTGACCATTCTTGGATTATCCTAAGTCTTGTCATATTCTCTGCCAAGGCAAGGTCCCAGCGTGTGTTGACGCCAAAAATTTCTGAAGGATCTTCTGCCATGAAGCTTTTCACCTTATACCCGGACCGATGCATAAGGCTGAAGATCTCAGTAAGGTAAACCTCGCCCGTTTTTTGGCTGGGGCTTATACTAAATAGCATCTCCAGCAGGTGGGGGCAATAAAAAAGGTAAACACCGCCGTTTACTTCCCTTGTCAATCTCTCTTCCTGGTCTGCATCCTTTTCTTCCACCACTTTCGTAACATAACCTTCCCTGTCTTTTATCACCCTGCCGTAGCCCGTCGGGTCAGGAAGCTGTGCAGAAAGCAGGAGACCGCTTAATCTTACACCTTCGTATTCTTCCACCATCTGAAGGTATCTTTGCATGTTTTTTATTGTCTGGGCTTTAATAAGAGGCGCATCACCATTCACAACAAGAAGGTAACCTTCATAATCCCTCCAGAAATCTACCGCAGAAAGCACCGCATCCCCCGTGCCGGCCTTAGGGTTAGATTGATGAAAGTAGATGTAGGAATCTCCAAAGTAAGCTTTAATCTCTTCCTGTTTGTAGCCCACTACAAGGGCAATTTCCGATGGGTTTAGTTCTTTAAGAGTTTTAAGCACATACCAGAGCATTGGTTTTCCAAGGATTGTATGCATAACCTTCGGCTTTTCACTCCTAAAGCGTGTGCCAAGACCTGCGGAAAGCACAAGAGCTCTCATAGGAATATTCTAACACTTTAGACTTTCCCTGCGTCTCTTGTAACTCCTCTCCTCGAGGTTTGGATAAACTCCACCATCTTTCTTACATCCTCGTAGTTGCCGTATTCTTCAAGAAGAATTTTTATGGCTTCCATTTTTAACATACCGCTTCTGAAAAGAATTCTGTAGGCCTTTTTGAGGACATTTATCACATCCTTTGGAAAGCCCCTCCTCTCAAGCCCCACAGTGTTGATGCCGTAAAGGTGCGCATGTTGGCCAGATGCCCTTGTGTAAGGCGGAATGTCCAAGGATACGCCCGATATACCACCTACCATAGCATAGGCCCCCACCCTTGCCCATTGGTGTACTGCAGAGAGGCCACCTATGAAGGCGTATTCCCCCACTTCCGAATGACCACCAAGTGTGGCGCAGTTGGCCATTATGACGCCCTTTTTGACTACGCAATCATGTGCCACATGGGCGTAAGCCATAAGCATTACATCGTCTTCTATCAAGGTTTTCATTGTACCCACTGCGGTACCGCGATGTATGGTGACGTATTCCCTTATGATTACCCTGTTACCTATTACGACTTCGCTCTCCTCACCCCCATACTTAAGGTGCTGCGGCTCTTCTCCTATGATAGCCCCATCATGTATTTTACAGGATTCCCCTATGGTTACTCTGCCCCTTATGGAAACCCTGGCCCCTACTTTTGTACCAGCACCTATCTTTACACGCCCCTCTATAAGGGTGTAAGGCCCTATCTCTACATCTTGGGCCAGTTCAACCTCCCCAACTATTATGGCAGTTGGATGAACCAAGGACATCTATTCCTCCTTAATGAGATGTTGTCTGAGCATTTCCAGAGCCCACTGGGTAGCCAAGAAGCGGTTTTCGTTCCTATCTGCACCAAAAAGGAAACTTCTTAAAACAACTTCTCTGTCGGTGGCAAGGGCTATAAAGGTTAACCCCACGGGCTTTTCTTGGCTACCGCCACCTGGGCCAGATATGCCCGTTATGGCAAGGGCTATGTCCGCGTCCGTTTCTTCGAGGGCTCCTACTGCCATTTGTCTACACACTTCTTCTGAGACCGCACCTTGATTTCTTATAACTTCTTCTTCAACGCTTAGTAGTTTGGTTTTTAGCTCGTTGGCGTAGACCACAAAACCGCCAACAAAGTAGGTGGAAGATCCTGGAACATTAACTATACGTGCGGAAAGAAGACCGCCGGTGCAACTCTCTGCAGTGGCAACCTTTAAACCCCTCTTTTTAAGAAGTCTCCCTACTACCTCTTCCATTTCCTCCTCCCCAACCGTATAGACATAACTACCGTACTTTGATAGGAATTCCTCCAGCTCTTTTTTGGTCTCCAAGACCACATCCAGCCCACCTACCCACCTTATTACATGGCTATAGCCATCAAGTTTTTCTAAGCCTATGGTTCTTGCCAAGAAACCCTCTTTTGGTTTTAACCTTCCACAGAGCCCAACTTTCATGGAAAGACCTCATACCTGTAAGAGGGGATTTTCAGGAAGGAGCCCACCCTATGGCCGGGGTCGAAGGGTTGGAACTCTTCGTATTCGGAAGATATGAATATGACGCCTTCAGCTATATTTTCGCTGGTTTGGAGCTCAAATTCCACACCACCTATGCTTATGCTCTCCTTCAAGGTTAGCTTTTTAGCTGTCTTGGGGTTAATGTATGCTCTTTGGTGCCTTTCCATGCTGTGGGTCCAAGGGTTCCAGTGACCAAGATCTTCTACAAGGGTACTATCCGTGTAGAGGAAGAGTTCATGCTCTTTTAGGTTCAGTTCTACCTCTCCTGTTGAAGATGGCTCTTTACCCTTAAGGGACGCCTCGCCTTCTTCTTTAAGTTTTTCAAAATCTACGCCCAAACTTTCAAGAAAATCCTTTGGGTTTGCTTTTCTTTCGTATGCGTTTTCCAAAACCTTATAGGGGTCGTAGAGTCCTGTCTCTGGCTGAAGGGTTTGTGGCGAGTGTATGAGATAACCAAAGCTGTTTCTGTAGTTTATAAAGTCCCTTTCGTGGAACATGGTGCTGGCAAAGAGAAGGTCCGAGTGATGGGCAGTTATGTTGGGGAAGACCTGAAAGCTTACCACAAACTTATCTTTTAGAGCCTTTAAGTGCTCATCTCCGAAATACCTAAATAGGTTGCCTACTACCACAAGGTTGTCAAGCTCCTCCAGCCTTTCAAAGAACTCCTGGAGACTTTTTGCAGGTAAGGGCATTATATCACCCACAAGACTGTAGTTTACCCTGTACTTTGCCCTCAGATGTGAAAGGAGGCTTATAAGAACTTCCTTAAAGGGGGAGGCAAGCAAATGGGCACCCATTAGCAAGAGAGAGCCACGCACGAGGAAGAGGCTCCTCTTTACGAATTCCACCCTCTCTTCTGCTTTTTCAGGACTAAGCAAAAGACTAAGGAATTTCACCATAAGGTCTGGCTTCAGTATTAGTCTTTCCCTCGCTTTTGCGCAGAGGGTTTCATACCTGCTGGAAAGGCAGAAGAGATAGGCTCCACCCTCTATCGCATCAACAAGCCATCTTGTGCACATAACCTCTGAGAAAACTGGCTCCGCATCTACAGAAAGTATGAACCTTGCCTCCTTCCATTTAGTTGGATGTAGGCTGGAGGGCAGAAAGTCTACCACAGGCACATCCACAAAAACCTCCTCGGTTATACTTCTTGCAAGCACATATTCTTCCAACCCTGCCTGCCTTCCCAGGAGAAAGGCGGTCTTGCCCCTTAAAAGCTTTTCCCTTAGAATTTTAAGTCCACCAGAATAGTCTACTTGCGTGAATTCCTTTTCTCTTTTTAGGTATATGCCTTTGAGTCTGAGGGGGTTGTGAGGAACCTCCTGTATGTAAGTTATGCCCTTTGTGCAAAGACTACCCACGCCCCTTGGGTCTGCGGGATGGCCGTAGAGGTCAATTGGCCTACCACCTTTCAGGTAAAGAATATAACCGCAACCACAGCCGCAACCGGCGCAGAAGCCTACCTTCTGCTCATCAAAACTTTTAACGGTTAGTGGTACCTTTGTTGGTTCAAGACTCATTAACTTGAGAATTATACAACATGTTAACTAAGCGCTCACATATAGAAGCCTTTCTAAATTTACCCAACCAAAAGCTAAAGCGGGCAGAAGCTTAAGAATTTCATCTTCAAAAAGCAAGAAAGACAAGAATTTGCTTAAGAATCATACAGTTCATGCCTTGGAAAGTT
>JAOAIS010000055.1 GCA_026414575.1 Aquificaceae bacterium
TTGAAGCCACTAAGATTATGCTATCTTACTTTATCAACAAGTCCATAGGGGGAAGCCTATTTAAAGCAAAACCAAGAGTTGTCATAGGAGTGCCCTCTGGAGTCACTCAGGTGGAGAAAAGGGCGGTGATAGACGCTGCCAGAAGTGCAGGAGCCAGAGAAGTCTATCTGATAGCGGAACCCATGGCAGCAGCCATAGGTGCAGGCCTTCCCATAGAAGAGCCCATAGGCAACATGGTGGTGGACATAGGTGGTGGCACTACAGAGATAGCGGTCATATCCCTTGCGGGTATAGTCGTTTCTAACTCCATAAGGGTTGCGGGCGACGAGATGACGGAAGCAATAATACAGCATATAAAAAAGAAATACCACCTGTTAATAGGGGAGCAAACTGCAGAAAAGACCAAGATTGAACTGGGAAACGCCATATATGAGGAAGAAGAGAGGTTAATGGAGATTAAGGGGAGGGATATAACTGGTTTGCCAAAAGTAATAAAGATAAGCAACAAGGATGTAACGGAAGCCCTCGAGGACGTCGTTTCCTCAATAGTCAATGCCATAAGGTCAGCCATGGAAAGGACGCCCCCCGAGCTTGCCTCAGACATAGCGGAAAAGGGTATAACCCTTGCTGGCGGTGGTTCCCTTCTTAAAAACCTTAACATAAGAATAGAGCGTGAAACTGGCATAAAAGCCCAATACTGTGAGGATCCACTGACCGCTGTAGCAAGAGGCGTAGGAAAAGTTCTCGACAGCATAGAGCTTATCAAGAAAGTTGCCATGGTATGAAAAAGCATGGGTTTGCCCTTTTTGTATTGTTTTTCGGAATCTTTCTATACTTTATAAACCTTTCCACCCTTCCATATCTAAACAGTCTTTACAGTTATGTTAGATACTTGGTCCAGCCACTCTTTGAACTAAAGGGAATACTGCTGGAAAGCACCACAAGGGCGGTCAACACTTACCTGTTTTTAACTGGGGTGAGCGCAGAGAACCAGAGGTTAAAGCGCGAGCTGGAAGAATGCGCACTCTATAAGGTACAGCTCAATACATGCGAGAGCAGCCTTATAGACCTTGGTAAAATGATAGAATTAACCCCTGATGTTAAGCATTACTCTGTGATGTATGCTCATGTGATAGCTTACGACCCATCTGGAAATGATAATTTTGTTCTTATAAACAGAGGCCAGGGTGCTGGAGCAGAGGAGGGTATGGTAGTATTTCATGGATATAGCCTTTTAGGTATTGTGGATAGAGTTTACGGGGGTTCTTCACGGGTAAGGACAGTGTATTCTGAAGATTTTTCCATAAGCGTTGCTGCTGGGGGCAAGGCATACATATACAAAGGGGGCTATCCCTATGGTTCTCTCCTTCATGTGAATTTGGAGGATGACCTAAAGGGAGGAGACCCAATTTTTTTGAGGGTGCCCGGCAAGAACTTTCCTAGTTTGTTGATAGGCACCGTTCACAGCGTATCCCAGGAGGGCAAGAGTTTTTTTAAGAGGGTGCAGGTAAAGCCTGCGGTCGATGTAAGAAGGGCATCTCTCTGTGTTGTCATAAAGGAGAAGTTATGAGGTTTTACCTCTTTGCCTTTTTACTTGCTTATTTTCAAAGTTCTGCGCTCTTGGCTTTCTTTAAAAGTTTTCTCTTTGCGCCAAATTTCCTCTTGGTGTACTTGTTTCTGAATCTCGTGGAAGAAGATAAGGAATACGGACTTAAAAAAGCTTTGATTTCTGGATTGTTTCTTGACATACTTCAGGACTCTGTTGGGCTTAACCTGTCTGGTTATATGCTCTTTACTGTGGCTATGAACCTCATGAGACTTAGGTTTGAGTTTCCAAGTCGGACTTCCGTGATTTTTGCCTACGCTCTTCTTTCTATTGTGGAAAAGCTCTGGGTTTTAACCCTCTTTAGGGTAAAATACTTGACAGAGTTGGACCTACCGCTCGCTATCTTTGGCCTTATCCTTGAACTTGGCTTTCTTTCCCTGATGTTGAGGTGGCGTTTAAGGAAACATTCATGAACAGGAGGCGGTTTTTCTTATTAATCCTTATGGGTTTTATAGCTTACTGCATAGTGCTTTTAAGACTCTTTTATCTTCAGGTCCTAAAGGGTGGACACTATAAGGAGCTTGCTCAGAAAAATTATGTGAGGAAAAGGTTGGTATATCCACAGAGGGGGGATATACTGGATAGAAAGGGGGAGAAGCTTGCCTACGATACACCCAGATATATGCTTTTTCTTGACCACCAGAAGCTTCGTGATGGTGGTGACCTTAAAGGAGTGGTTGACAATCTTAGGGAACTTTTTGGCATAAGCATAGACCACGAAAGTATTAAAAAAAGAAAAGCGGTAGAGCCCTTATTATTCATGGAGATAAAGTCTCAAGAGGACTTAGACAAGTTTTATAACCATAGTTATAAGCTTCCCGGTGTTTTTATAAATACTGTGCCTTCCCGCACCTATCCCCATGGTGAGGTATGCGCCCATGTCTTGGGATACGTGGCTTATCCTACGGAAAACCATATACAGAAGTATAAAGATGAGATAGGCCCCCAAAGCCTTGTGGGCGTGCAAGCTTTAGAAAGATCCTTTGACGGAGACCTTCTTGGTAAAGTAGGTGCGGAGGAGGTGATGGTAAACGCAGTGGGAAGGGTGGTAGGTAAGCTGGATTATGTGGAACCCGAGAAGGGTAAAACCCTTGTAACAACACTGGACTTGAGAATTCAAAGGATAGCCTATGAAGTGTTTAGGGATTCAGGGCATAAGGCTGGTGCGGTGCTAATCCTTGATGCGAGAACAGGTGAAGTGCTTGCCCTGATGAGTTATCCCTCCTTTGACCCCAACAGGGTTTCCGAGTTTTGGGAACATTATAACGAGGATAAATTTAAACCTCTCTTTAACAGAGTAACCTCTGCTCGTTATCCTCCCGCCTCTGTGATAAAGCCAGCCCTCGGCGTTGCACTCCTCGAAAGAGGCATATCCGCAAAGGAAGGTGTTTTGTGCAAAGGTAGTTTTGAGCTTGGTAACAGGTCCTTTTTTTGCTGGAACAGATCAGGACATGGCTGGGTAAACCTGCATAGAGCCATCAAGGATTCCTGCGATACTTACTTTTACCATTATGGTTACTATAAGCTTGGACCAAGGGAGATGGAAAGGATTTTAAGGCAGTTTTCCTACGGAGAGGAGGTGCCCTTCGATTTACCTCTTCAGAAGGGTTTTATACCCACTCCCGAGTGGAAGAAAAGCAAGGTCAAAGAGCCTTGGTATGGCGGCGACACGGTAAACATGTCTATCGGACAGGGATTTTTAAAGTCTACGCTTTTTGAACAGGGTCTTATGATGATGGCAATAGCCAACAATGGGGTAATATATAGGCCTTTGCTGGTAAAGGAAAAGAGGGATGTCAATGGTCATGCGCTTTGGAGGGCTCAGAGGAGTGTTTATAAACTTGTTAGGGCAAAGCCAGAACACTTTGCCCTTGTGAGGGAAGCTTTGAGGGATGTTGTGAGGTCTGGCACGGCGGTTTCCGCCAGCTCAAGCATTGTGGAGATAGCTGGCAAGACAGGCACTGCGCAGGTTTCTGCCCACAGCGCAAGGAAAAAGCACCTTCCCTATCATCTAAGGGACCATGCCTGGTTTGTGGGGTTTGCACCCTACAGAGACCCCATTTTTGTCATAGGCGTGTTGGTGGAGCATGGCGTCTCTGGTGGCAGTGCTGCTGCGCCTATAGCCAGAAAAATCCTTGAGAGGATATACATGGAAGGAATACATAAGGAGCTGTAAAGATGAAGAAGTTTTTGGTTTGGGGACTTGGGTTGAGTGGAAGGTCTGCCATTGAGCTTTTGAAGGCTAAGGGTTTTGAGGTGTACGGTGGTGATGACGCAAGGGGGGATGACTATCGGGATTATCTCGATCTTGTGGATGTGGTGGTTCTATCTCCAGGCATACCCCCAAAACACCCCCTTTGGCAGGAGGCACTAAAAAGAGGTTTGGAGGTCGTAGGAGAGCTGGAGCTCGCCTGGAGGTTCTTTGGGGGAAAAGCTCTGGCTATTACTGGCACCGACGGCAAATCCACTACCACAAGGCTGACATACCTGATGCTAAGGGAGTACTATGCCAATGTGGAGGAGGGCGGAAACACAGGTGTACCCTTTTCCCATATAGTTCTTAAAAACCCCTCCTGTCTTGTTGTGCTTGAGGTTTCTTCCTTTCAGGGCAAGACTCTAAGCACCTTTAGACCTCATTTGGGTGCCTTTCTTAACTTTGCGGAAGACCACCTTGACTGGCATAAAAACCTTGAGGACTACCTCCTTAGCAAAAGGAACATCTTTGCCCGTCAGGAAAGTGAAGATTTCCTGCTTCTAAACGCTCTCCAAGAGGAGGTCAGAGAAACTCAAAGTAAGGCAAGAAAGATATACCTCCTTGGGGAGGATGCGCACGGCTACATAAAGGATGGAAGGGCTTATTTCCTTGGGGAGGAGCTTTTTGAGGTAGATAGATTAAAGATAAAGGGAAAACACAACTGGCACAACGCCCTCTTTGCTGGCGCCATGGCAAGGCTTATGGATGTGCCTTTGGAGATAGTCAGGGAGGTTCTTTACAGCTTTGGTGGACTGCCCTACAGGATGGAATACATGGGGGTTTTTGCAGGAGTGGAAGTTTACAACGACTCTAAGTCTACCACCGTCCAAGCCCTGAGGTCTGCCCTTGAAAGCTTTGAGGACGGGAAAGTTGTGCTAATCGCAGGTGGAAGGGATAAAGGCGGGGACTTTGAGAGCATAAGAGAACTTGTAAAGAGAAAGACAAAGTCTTGCGTGCTCATAGGTGAGGCAAAGGAAAAAATAGCCAAGGCATGGCAAGGGTGCCAAGTCTACCTTGCAAGAGACTTAGAGGATGCGGTTAGCATGGCTTTTGACATAGCAGTGCCCGGCGATGTGCTTCTCTTCTCTCCAGCCTGTGCCTCCTTTGATATGTTTAAAGATTACAAGGACAGAGGGAATAGGTTTAAGGATTATGTAAATAGCCTTACAAAACCTTAATCAGGTTTTTGAGAGGAGGT
>JAOAIS010000061.1 GCA_026414575.1 Aquificaceae bacterium
AGTAAGCCCTTATAAGCCTTCTGTCTTCAACTAAAAAGTTCAATAGCCTCTGGTAGTCTATCCTTATGTTCATATACCTTATGGCGTGGAAAAGGTTAGACCCGTCTATGAATATGACCACTCTCTCATAGTTCATAGAGAAAACCGCATAAAGCAGGCAAGCCCATCAATCTTTTTCTGCAGGCTCTCCGAGAATATGGTTTTAATCCTAGCTCTTTCCTCGAGGGCAAATTCTATTACATCGTTAATAACGTCTGGAACCTCATAAACTTCCTCTTCGGTAGGGCATTCTGGTTTTAGCGAGGGTAGATGGGATTTTTCACACACATATCCAGGCCTCTGGAAACCCTCAGGAACCAAAAGGAGTCGCACATTCCCCATGTACAGCTGTTCAAGCACCTTTGAAGTTCCGTTTACCGCAAGACCTTTCCCTTCAAGCTCTTCGAGCTCTTCTAAAAGCCTTGCTTCTTCCTCCCTGCCCTTGTGCGCAAGTAGGCTAAAAACCTTCTCCTTTAGCTCCAACTCATCTACATAAGAGGGGTTTATTTTTATGTAACCAACAAGCCTCTCCAAAAGGTAGGCGTGAAGATGGTTTTCTATTTCAAGGATATCCTCCCTATCGGAACCTATCACAAGTCTGTCGAACTTATTTTCCTTCCAAGCTTCCATGAGAGCATCGCTGGCAATTCTAAAAAGCCTATGTTTTTCTTCTTTTATCCTCATGTTAAACCTATACTCACCAAAGGAGTGCTGAACCACGTTGGGACCTCCGATTCTTGCAGGCATTACAAATTTCATGGTTCCCTCTGCACCCTTTAGCATGCTCCCTCCCGAATGAAACCTATGAGCCCTTGTAGCCAATGGTTCTACAAAATCCACAACCTCTTTAAGACCCTCAAGGTCTAAAAGAAAAAATCTTATGTGTTTTCTATCCACAAGAAGAAGTCCAATTCTCCCAAGCTCCTCATCTATGGAAGCTATCTCCCTTATGAGGGGTGTATTAGAAAAGACAATCCTGTTTCTGTAAGTGTGAGGCAGCTTTACCACCTCAAATATTTCCCTCGCATGGCATGAAAAGAGGGCTATACCCCTACAACCTTTGAGATTTTCCGGCTCGGAGATAAACTCTTCCATCCTCTTTAGATCCTCTTCCACAGACTTGCGGACTTCAGGCTTTAAAACTCTTTTCTCAAGATAGTCTTTCTGGACCTTCGCCATGTCCTTAAAAATCCTCAAGTATTTTCTATCCGTCCTCTCCTCGGCTCCAAGCATGAGATAGAGATTAGCAACTAAATAGTCATTTGGCTTGAAGGTAAGTAGGTGCTCAATGACCTCTTTCAACGCTTTCATAAACTGCCTCCTTTCTATTTTTCAATCCTTATATTTTATCAGAAGCTCCTTTGCATAACGGTCCTTTAACCTATTGTCCTCCCCCCACAGCATACCCAAAACCCTCCATCTCTTGCTTTCTCCAAAGGTAAAGTAAATTCTTCCTCCCATCGGTTTTAACTTGAAGACATTCCTATAACCCTTCATGCTCTCGAATCTATCCTCATGGGTTTTAACATTGAGAAGGAAGAGCTCTTTTACAAACTCCCTCTTGGCCTCTTTGCTTAACGATAAAAATTCTCTGATCACTCTCTCTTCGAATTCAAGATTTTCCAAAAGGGCTTCAAAAACCTCTCTGTAGGCTTCTCTTTTACCACCCCACTGCATCTTAAGATTTTCTACCTCAACACTCAGGAGCTCCTTTTCTTTCCTTTCCCTTTCAAGGGTCTGCTTGAGATTTTCGTTAGTTTCACTCAGCCTTTTATTTTCCTTCGAAAGGTCTTCAAGAAATTCATAAAGCTGAACCAGTTCTTTAGAAAGCCTTTTCCTCTCTTGTCTTAATCTTGAAAGCTCATCCCCATTGCCCTTAGGGTTCTTTTCTTGCAAAGCCTCTAACATTTCAAAGAGTTCCCTGTTAATTTTTGTAAGTCTTTCGAGTCTTTCCGTGTATTCCTGAATTCTCTTTTGGCTTTCCGTGAGCCTTCTGTTTAACTCTTCCCTCTCTTGCTCCAACTTTTTCTTCTCGGTCAGCTCCTCCTCCTTTAACTTCCTGTACTCACGCTCAAGAATATCTTTTTCTTTGTTTAGTCCATCTGTTAACTGTCTCAAAAGGTTCATTTGCTCAATAAGCCCGTTAATCTCCTTTACATTCTGAGAAAGTTCTTCTTCAAGTTTTTTTCTTTCCTCCTCAAGCCTTCTTGTCCTTTTTTCTACCGGTGATTCAAAAAGCCATATGAGAAATAGAGTGAGTAATATGGATGGGGTAAACTGGACTAAAACGCTATAGTCGCTTCTTAAAAAAGACAATCCTACAACTTGTAAAAAATACACATAAGCGAGCCATATTACCGTCTTCTCCCTGTATCCGAAAAGCCATGCAAGGTACAAAACTGAGCTGTAAGAAAAAAGCATCAAAACATCCTCTCCAGCCTTTGGGAAGAAGGGGATAGGAGAAAAGCCAGACAAATAATTTAGTATGAAATTGTAAGAAACTATCAGAAACAGAAGCTTGATGGCTTCCGTTACCATAGACTATAATATACGCCATGGATGTTTTTGAAGAGCTTGTTGCCATCATGGAGGAACTGCGCTCCAAGTGTCCTTGGGACAGAAACCAGACCCACCAGAGTTTAAAGAAATACCTCATAGAGGAAGCTTATGAGCTTGCAGATGCCATAGATGCCTATGATGACAAAAAGCTAAAAGAGGAGCTTGGAGACTTACTTTTGCAGGTGGTATTCCACTCCCAAATAGCAAAGGAAAGAGGCGCCTTTGACATATGGGATGTCGTAAAAACTCTAAAGGTAAAACTTGTGGAAAGGCACCCCCATGTTTTTGCTTGTGAAAGCCCGGAGGAGGTCTTAAAAAATTGGGAAGAGAGGAAGCTTAAAAACAGGAATAGCATCCTCGATGGCATTCCAAAAGGCATGCCAGCCCTTATGAGGTCCCAAAAACTGCAGGACAGAGCCAGTATGGTGGGTTTTGACTTTAAAATACCAGAGCAGGCCCTTGGCAAGCTGATGGAGGAGGTGGAAGAGCTCAAAGAATCCCTTAAGTCGGGAAACAAAAGGGAGCTGGAGCACGAGTTGGGAGACATACTTACTGCGGCGGTAGAAATAGGCAGACTCCTTGGTCTGGAGGCGGAGCTTTGCCTTCAGAAGGCAAACGACCGATTTGAGAGCAGGTTCAGGTATATGGAAAAGAGGGCAAAAGAAATTGGTAAAAATCTGAAAGATATGGATCTTCAGGAAATGGAAGAGCTGTGGCTCGAGGCTAAGAAGTTTGATTACAAAGAAGAGGGCTGACTTTCCTTCCAGTTCTCTTTTCAAAGTATGCTAAGCCGGGGTTTCCAAGACTGCTTGCACCGACAAGCAAAAAAGCTTTTCTTCCTCTGAGTATTTCATTTCTTTCTCTGCGTAGTATCTCCCATGTCCAAGGGAGGCTTATGCCCCTGCCATCCTGAAGAGTATCCGCAGGTATGTATCTTATTTCCTCCGCATCCAGACTGCCCACGAGGAGAATAAGGGATTTATCTTGAGTTATTTCTGTCTGCAATGTAGCTGTAACCCTGTTTTGCAAAAGCACTTCCTCATAATCAAAAGGCACAAGGAAGGTCGGCTCACACAGTCCATCAATACGTTCAAGAGGTTCATCTCTCAGGCCATTGGTAAGCACAACCCTTAAACCTCCCCTATTGTAGTAGATAGTTTCATCTACCTTCTCTAATGGGTCCGCCTTCAGTAGACCTTTTATGGAGGAAGAGTAGGGTCTTACAAAGGATGGTATTACACTGCCAGAAGCCTCAATTTTGCCACTTAACACCCTCCAATTTAAAAAGCTAAACTCCCACTCCCTACAAGAAAGCCCAAGTTCAGCCTCCGCCATTAACCTGACTTCCTTTATAAACAGCAATTCTTCCTTGCTCCCTGGCCTTCTACCAATGAAGGATGTTAGGTCCCCTTTAGCCCTTTCCCCTTTCTGCTTGAAAAGCCCATATACACAACCGCAGTAATCCTGATGATATATCTCCAACTCTTTGGATAGCTTGAACATCTCCTGAGTACCGCCACCCTTTCTATAATCTAACGGCAGAAATTCCAAGCCAACACCCTTGCATAGCTCCTCTCCGCTTTTTTTAAGCATCAGAAAATCTTTCTTGGGACTCATCAACAAGGTAGTGGTAAGATGCGTTGCTTCTACTTCTTTTGCAAAAGAAAGGCTTCTTGAAAGTCTGTAGTCAAAACATATACCGCATCTTTTGCCCCTTTCTGGCTCATCTTCGTAACCCTTGACTGCAGAAAGCCAGCCCTCAAGGTCATACTCACCTTCGTAAAGCTTTATACCAAGCTCTCCACAAACTCTTTTGGTCTCAATAAATCTCAATCTATACTCCTCATAGGGATGTATGTTAGGGTCATAAAAGAAGCCAAGTATCTCACTTTTAGGGTAATCCTCTCTCAACCTTTTGAGAAAATACACAGCATCAGGGGCACAGCATATGTGGACAAGAATCCTCATTTCTTACCCTTTACATACTGTTCCCAGTTTTGTGGATTGAAGGGCGACAACTCTCTGAGTAGCTTGACGGTCTTTGGAAACTCTTCTATTACATAATCTACATCTTCGTCGGTGTTGTCTCTTCCAAAACTAAAGACTATGGAACCGTTGGCTACCTCCTTTGGAACCCCTACCGCAAAAAGCACATGAGATTGCTTGAGAGCCAAAGAAACACAAGCAGAGCCGGAGGCGGTTTCTATACCCATGAGGTCTAACCTCAGTAGCATGGCTTCGCCCTCTATAAGGTGCACTATAAGGGAAAGGTGATGAGGCAGTCTCTGAGTGGGGTGTCCTGTAAACTCAATCATGTCAAGCTTTTCCTCTAAACCCGCCCTCAGTCTATCCCTGTAACGGGTGAACCTCTCCATACGTTCAGGGAGTTCCCTCAAAGCAAGCTCGCAGGCAGCACCAAAACCCACTATACCGGGCACATTTTCCGTACCAGCCCTGACACCTCTTTCTTGCGTACCGCCCTCAATTAGGGGCCTTACCTTAACACCCTTTCTTGTCCAAAGAGCACCTACGCCCTTAGGACCATACATTAGATGCGCAGTAAAGGAGGCGGCATCTACACCCCATTCCCTTAGGTCAACGGGATAGTGCCCAAGGGTAGGACATGCATCCGTGTGAAAGATAACCTTGGGATTTTTCTCTTTTGCTGCCATTACTAGCTCTTTTATGTTTTGAATGGTGCCTATCTCCCTGTTAGAGTGTCCTATGCTGACCAGCACCGTGTCATGTCTTATGGCTTCTGAGAGTTGCTGTGAGTCTATGAGACCATGACTGTCCGGTTTTAGGTATGTAACCTCCCAGCCTTTTCTTTCAAGGCTTTTCAGTGGGTGCAGTATTGAATGGTGCTCGATTTCGGTAGTCACTATGTGCTTTCCCCTTTTTTCATAAGCCTCCGCTATACCCTTTATGGCAAGGTTGTTGGCTTCTATGCCTCCTGAGGTGAAGATAATTTCCTCTGGGGAGTTTGCCTTTATGAGGTTGGCAAGCTTTTCGCGTGCTTCGTTTATTGCTTTCTTGGCAACCTGCCCAAAGCTGTGCAGGGACGTTGGATTGCCAAAGTGTTCTCTGAAGTAAGGAAGCATGGCATCTATAACTTCCTGGGCTATAGGTGTGGTAGCTATGTGGTCCAAATAAACTACTCTTTTGCCCGCCTTTTTTATAAACATATCTTTACCTCCTTTCAGTTATGTCACTTATGAGCTTTGCTATGCTTATGAAGGCTCTTGCCACATCTGAGTCAGGGTGGCTTTCTACCAATGGATGCCCAAGGTCTGAGGTTTCTGCAAGCTCTGGGTCTACCGGTATGGAGCCAAGAATCTTAAGTCCATAAGAAGTGGCAAATTCAACTACCTTCCCCTTCCCGAATATATGATATTTCTTGCCACTTTCTGGGCAGACAAAGTAAGCCATGTTTTCTATGACGCCAAGAACGGGTATCTGCACTTCTTTAAACATGGCAACAGCCTTTTTGACGTCGGCAAGGGCAACATCCTGAGGAGTGGTAACAACCACCGCACCACCCATGTGCACATTCTGAGCAAGGGTAAGCTGAACATCTCCAGTGCCAGGTGGTAGATCAAGTATTAAGTAATCAAGTTCGCCCCAGTTTACATCAAACAGAAACTGGGTTAGAGCCTTCATAAGCATAGGACCGCGCCAGATTACAGGTGTGTCCTCAGAAGGAAGTAGAAAGCCTATGGATAACAGCTTTATTCCATGCTTTTCCAGCGGGATTATTCTGTTTTCGTGGTCCACATGCACCTTTCCCCCCTTGATGCCCATGATGGTGGGAATACTGGGTCCGTATATGTCTGCATCCAAAAGCCCAACCCTGTATCCAAGCTTTGAAAGGGAAAGGGCAAGGTTTGCCGAGACGGTGGATTTGCCAACGCCACCCTTTCCGCTTCCTACCGCTATAAGGTGCTTTATGCCCGGAACTCTCCTCCTTGTAAAGGCTGGAGATCCCATAACGGGTTGAGCGGGGACATCATCCACGAACCTGACTTTAACATCCTCCACATCAGGAACCCTTTCCAGAGCTTCTCTGGTTTTTTCTACCATATGCTCTTCGAGACCTTTCCTTGGAAGTCTGTAAACTATCTCAAGGGTCCTACCTATCAGCTTTATATCCTTTATAAGTTCTGAAAGTCTAGAGTTGTCCACGACTACATCCCTTAAGGCATCCATTACATCTTTTACCGCCATTGTATCCTCCTTAATTACTTTCTTAGTAATATAATTTTTACATAAGGGAGCGCTATGAGAATTATCAAAGAGGTGAAAAAACATGAATTACATGCCTTATATAATTAACTATTTAAGCTCTGGGGAGGAAATCAGCGAAATTTATCTTGTGCCGGGGGCTTTCATCACAGAAAGAAAAGGCAACAAATTGATAAAGGTCTCTGATAACCCATTGACAGCAGAGGACATAAGAGATACGCTGGTTGCCCTAAGAAGCCACACTCCCTTTGCTCTTGGTCCAATAGGTAGAGAAGGCATGTTCTCCTTTGGTGTAAAAAACATAGGCAGGTTCAGAATAAGCTATCTAACCCAGAGGGGTAGTTATGTGGTTCATATACTTAAAACGCCCTATCAGATACCACCCATTAACAAGCTTTGTCCAGATAAGAGTATTTTAAGCAAGATGGAGGAGTCTCTAAGGCTGTATAACTCAGGCATATTAGTATTCCAAGGAAAAAATCAGGCAATCATAAGCGCTCTTGTGTACTCACTATTGCAAAACCTCTGTCAGAATTACAATAAGGTGGTTTTTGTGATAGAGTCTCCTTTGAGTTTCTTACTTGGGCATGGAAGGTCTTTGGTTATTCAAAGGGAAGTTGGTGTAGATGTAGAGAGCTTTGAGGAAGGGCTAAAGGATGCGCTCCACATGCATCCAGACATAATATACATAGGGCAGAGAGAAGTCATATCTCCGAAAGAACAAGAACAGATATTGAGAATCATAGAATCCGAAAGTCTACTAATCTTAAACCTACCCTTTGTGGACAGAATCCTTCTTCAAAACTTCAGCGCTTACCTAAAAGCTTGGATAGAAGTGAACGCCGGAGAGGATGGAGCCTTGCATTGTCACTTTAAACACATACAACCTCAGGCTTAGGAAAACCATTAAACTCTGCGGCATATACGGTGGTGTAGGCGCCGGCAGACAGTATGTAAAGGTAATCACCTATTTCGGGTTCGGGTAGTGGCACCATGCGGGCAATAACATCCATGCTGTCGCATGAAACACCGCCTACGGTCCACTCCTTCAAATCCCCATCCTGCTCCATATAAAAGGAGTACCTTATACCACCAAGGGCCTCGGCAAGCCCGTTAAAAACTCCAGCATCTATATACAACCAGTTTTCCTCTCCCCTTTTCGCCTTTCCTATGATCCTACAAACCATAATACCTTGGTCGCCCACTATACCCCTGCCGGGCTCTATCTGGAGCTCATGGGGCATAGAAGGCATAAACTTCTGCAGGAGGCCCCTTACATAGTAAGCTATGTCTTCTATCCTCAGGGCTTCGTAAGTGTACTTAACAGGTAGTCCACCTCCAAGGTTTAGCATCTGAAGTCTAAGACCCTTCAGCCTCGCCCTATTCCAAAGCTCAACCGCCCTTTTTATGCCTATAAGCCAGTTTCTGAAGTTGTTGCATTGAGAACCTACATGAAAGGTTATCCCATAGGGAATCAACCCTCTGTCTTGAGCGTAGAGAAGGAGGTCAAGGGCGGTATCCACGTCCACGCCGAACTTTTTGGAAAGAGGCCAGTCACTACCTTCGTTGGGCACAACAAGCCTCACATAGACCCTTGCCCTTGGTGCTACCCTTGCTATCTTGTCCACCTCCGCATAGGAATCTACAACGAAACGGTTTACACCTTGCTGATGAGCGTAATCTACAAAGTCAGGAGGTTTTACTGGATTGCTGGATATTATTCTTTCTGGCCTCACACCAAAAGAAAGAACTTTTCTTAGCTCCTCAGAGGAAGCCACTTCAAAACCAGAACCAAGTTCTGCCAACACCCTTAAAACATCGTAATGGTCGTTTGCCTTGACCGCGTAGTAGACCTTAAACTGGGGAAAGTGATACTTAACTTCTAAGTATCTGCTTTTTATACCTTCAAGGTCCATTATTAGCGTTGGTGTTTTTTCTGGCTCTAAATAGGCAGTTATGTGTTTCTTAGAGGATACAAACTCTCTGAAGTACCTTTTGGCAAATTCATATTGTAGAGTTAAGGGGTCTATGGCATCCTTAAGCATAATGGCATATAATATAATCAAAACGGCCCGTAGCTCAACTGGACAGAGCGTGGGACTACGGATCCCAAGGTTGCGGGTTCGACTCCCGCCGGGCTGGTTCTATTGTATTCTACGGAAAATTATGATAAAATTTCTATAAATTAACAACGGAGGTTTAACCATGAAAAAGTTAGTTCTGACAAGCACGGTGCTAATGGGTATAGCCCTGGCCCAGCCAAAGATTGAAGTAAGGGACGCGTGGGTAAGGGAGGTGCCTCCTGCTTCCAAAGCCACGGCAGCTTACATGATTATTGAGAATAAAGGGAATCAGCCCGACAAGCTCGTAGATGCAAGAAACAACGCTTCAGAAATTACAGAGATTCATGAAACAGTGGAAGGTAAAATGAGAAGGGTAAAGGCCATAGAGGTGCCTTCCGGCGGTAAGGTGGAGCTCAAGCCTGGCGGTCTTCATGTCATGCTTATAAATCTGAAAAAACCCTTAAAAGAGGGTGAAACGGTGGAACTTATCCTAAGGTTTGAAAAGTTTGGTGAAGTTAAGGTTAGTGCCCCTGTTAAAAAGGGTATGGGTGGGCACAAGCATGGATATTAATTAAAAAAGGGGGCTATCAGGCCCCTGGCTTCTAATCTTCTCACCTGTTTTGCACACAAAACTATTATCAAACTTTTAGCTGGAGTCGCAATACCAGTTATGAGCAGCATCAACCATCCAATTGGATAGTAGTTTACACTCCCATGAGAACAACATAGGATAGGATAGAGTAAAATTCAATCTTGAAAAGAGAAGGGCTTTCTCTCCCCATTCTGGATTTACCTATTATCCTTTTATTGTAGCTTCTATAATTTTCCTTTGATTTGGCCATATAAAAACCACACATTAAACATCATTATGATCCCCAACAGACCACCCACGAGTATGGTTTTTGCAGAGCCAGATACTATGATATCTCCTGCAGACCAGTATTCAACGTAAGTCATAACAAGTCCTATCGCTACTTTAATTAAGACAGTATCCTCATATACAGTGAGCCTATTTACTTTTGATTTGTTTTATGCAATACACTCTCGAATCTGAGATTTCTCATATTACAGGTTTTGGGCAATTTGTTAATATATAGATGCTACAATTATTAAATATAGGAGGTAAGCCATGCCAGTTCATAAGCTTCAGTCAAAGGACCACCTAAAACCCTCTAACCTCAAGGGCATATCCAATGAACAGATAGAGCCTCACTTTGAAGCCCATTACAAGGGTTATGTAACCAAGTACAACGAAATTCAGGAAAAGCTTGCAGATCTTGGCTTTTCTGACAGGGGTAAGGCAAACCAAAACTATTCAGAATTCAGAGAACTCAAGGTTGAAGAAACCTTCAACTATATGGGAGTAGTCCTTCATGAGCTTTACTTTGGGCATCTGGGCGCAAAAGGAGAGCCCTCAGAGGCTCTAAAGAGAAAGGTGGAAGAAGATTTTGGTTCGTGGGATGCCTGCGTACAGGAGCTTAAAGCTGCCGGCATAGCTTTTAGAGGATGGGCGATCTTAGGTCTTGATATCTTTTCTGGGAGGCTTGTGATAAACGGCCTGGACGCCCACAATGTGTATAACTACACGGGATTAATACCCCTTGTGGTTCTTGATACCTATGAGCATGCTTACTATGTGGACCAGAAAAATAAAAGACCTCCTTACATAGATGCCTTCCTGCAGAACTTAAACTGGGAAGTGATAAATGAAAGGTTTGAAAAGGCCACAAGGGCCTACGAGGCACTAAAAAACTTTGTAAAGTAGTGCCTTAGGGGCTCTGCCCCCACATAACCCAACCCTCTTCTTTATTAAAGCAAACCCTTCTGACCCCGTCGTAGTTGATTTCCTTGGCTACCTTATAACCTTCTGGGTTTTCTATGAAAGCTAACATATGCTCCTTATTGTCAAAATAAAGAAGGCTCTTGCTATCCATGAGAGCGCAATATTGGAAATTCGAATTTATGTAGGCTCCGCAAACAGGGCAGCGGGTAAAGGGTTTAGGTGGCGGTGGAACTCTGTCTCTTTGTTTCTTTATTTTGTATGCACCTATGAATAAAAGCAGGCTCAGGAATATAATAAGAGCGTCTGCCAACATAACACCAGCCAAGGATAGAAATCTGGTTAGGACTCCCACCAAAATGGCAAAAAAACCCACAAGGTTTATGACAAAGACGCCAAAGGTATGGACCAGGGGAAGCTCCTTTATCAGCATAAGCACCGCAAGAAAGAAACCAAAAACCTGTATAAAACGAGCCACTATAATCAAAAGGTTAACAAAATCCCATTGTTCCTGCATCATAGGCTAAAACCTTATGGAAAGATGTAAAAAGCTCAATGACCAAGCTCATTCATCTTTAGATTAAAATATAAAACACCCATGAAGGAAACACGAATAGTAAAATACATAAAAAGTATCATAAGGAATCATCCATACACTACCACGGAAGATATAATGCTAATACTGGAAAGATACTACAACCTACCCATTAAGGTCCCTTCTGTATACTACAAATACAGAACAATCATAAAGAATTGCAGACAGGACGTTTATATGGAAAGGAGGAAAAAGAAGGATGTATGACCTTGTAATAATCGGTGCGGGTAGTGGTGGTTACGAAGGAGCTCTATATGCCCACAAAAGGGGTATGAAGGTAGCCCTTGTCGAGTTAAGTCCAGAAACCCTTGGTGGTAATTGCTTAAACAAGGGTTGTATACCTTCCAAGTATATGAGGTACGGCGCCTACATGCTGGAGAGGCTAGGTAAACTGCCCGAGTATGGCATACACATTAAAGATTATGAGCTTGATATGAAAACCTTAAAGGAGGGAAGGGATAGGGTGGTAACAACCATAAGGGAAAACTTTAAAAGACTTGCAGAGCACATAAAGATTCCCATCTTCTACGGAAGGGGTGTGCTAAAAGACCCCAACAGTGTAATCGTAGAACCATCGGGCCTTGAGTTAGAGACGAGATACATACTTATAGCCACAGGCTCTTCCACGATGCCTCTTGGAAGTCTTGTGCCAGACGGTAAGCATGTTTACGACACAGACCAGGTATGGAGCCTCACCCAATTTCCCAAAAAGATTCTAATAGTGGGTGGCGGTGCGGTGGGTGTGGAATTTGCCTACATATTTAGGATGTACGGTTCAGAAGTCCTGCTTGTAGAACTCAAGGAAAGGCTTCTTCCCTCATCAGACATACCGGAAGAATCTTCAAGGTATTTGGCTAGAAAGCTGAAAAAGCTAGGGATAGACATAAGGCTCAAAACCACCCTTCAGAACTGGCAGATACAAGAAAAGGGTGTAAAAGTAGCTCTCTCCGATGGCCATGAAGATGCTGTAGATTTTATACTTCTTGGCGTTGGAAGAAAGCCTAACACAGAAGGCATAAATCTCGAAGCCTTAGGCATAGAAAAGGACGGCAAGGGATTTTTAAGGGTTAATGCCTTCTGTCAAACCAACATTCCCAATATCTACGCCTGTGGTGATGTCACCTCAAGCCTTATGCTTGCACACAAGTCCATGTATGAGGCAAGGGTAGCAATCGACCACATGCTTGGCGAAGAGAAAATGAAAAGGGATGAGAAGCTGATGCCCAAGATAATATACAGTGCCCACGAAATAGCAAGCGTGGGGCTTACGGAAGATCAAGCGGAAGAGGAAGGTTATGAGGTTAGAGTTGGTGTATCCTCCTTTGTATTCAATCCAAAGGCGATGGACGATGGCGAGAATGAGGGTTTTGTAAGGCTCGTGGTGGACAAGGAGGATCAAATCTTAGGCTGTCACATACTTGGTCCCAATGCGGGTGAACTACTGCATCAGGTTGTGCACTTGATGAAAGCAAATATAAAGGTGGATTTTCTGTCCAAGTCCATTTACTCCCATCCGTCCCTTTCGGAGGCCATAGCTTATGCAGGCATGGAAGTTCAATTCGGTCCGCTAACTTGGGCAAAAAGACATTAGATCTCTGCAAGGCTCTCATCCACTAAAACCTTACCTTTTTTAAGGTTAACCTCCTTAACTAAGGCTTTAACAAAGGGGATGTATAGCCTTCCTCCGTCTACTTCCAAAAGGTCGTAGGGCCTTTGCTCGACTACTCCTGTAACCCTACCTAAAAAGCTACCCTCTTCCGTAAACACATCAAGACCTTCAAGCTCATAGTAATAGTACTCGTCTTTTCTTTTTTTAGGAAGCTCTTCCTTTGGAAGAAAGATTTTGGCGCCCCTGAAGCTCTCTGCCTCGGCAATATTTTTATAACCTTCAAAGCCCAATATAAGCTTATCCTTGCCGTGGAACCTTATATTAGATAAAGCAAAGGGTACATAACCACCCCCCCTTCTTTTTAGGAATACCCTCCTTATGCCAACCCAGTGTTTGGGCTCAAGGTAGGGTAGGACCTTAAGCTCTCCCTTGATTCCGTAAGTATCCAACACCTTTCCGATTACCACATAATGATTTTCCTCATTGACCTGTTTCTTATCCTGCATATACTCACAGTTTAAACAATTTTTAACAAGGAGGAAAGTGATATGGCTGTGCCTACCTGGGAAGAAGTGGAAGCTGTACTTGACGAGATAAGACCAGCCCTCAGGTTTGACGGTGGCGATGTAGAGCTTGTGGACATAAAGGAGGATGGAACAGTCTTAGTAAGAATGATGGGCGCTTGCTCAGGCTGTGGCATGTCTGTGCTAACTCTGAAAGCAGGAATAGAAAGAGCTCTTAAGAGTAAATTCCCTGATATAAAGGAAGTAAGGGATGTCAACATGGACATCCCCATGACCTTTGGCTTCTGAGCTTTACTGCACCTTTATGTAAGCAAACTTTTCTACCGACTGTAGGTGTCCAATGGCACCTACGCCAGAGGGAACAAGCACTATCAAATCGTTAAATTTATTTGGGTCTAACTTGAGCCTTTGAATCGTTATATTACATATGTAGTATTCAACGCCATAAGTGGCCAAAGATTTTTCCTCTTCGTAGAGCTCCTGAAGCTTAAGGGTTTCCTTCTCCCAAGGACTTCCGGAAAGGTCCTTCATGAAGAATTTAACGCCGGCTCCATGGGCAACAACTACAATCTTTATTTTCATGGGGTTAAAGTCATAGACAGAAAGATGATTTCCTATATTCCTCAGCATAGTTCTGAACCTGTCCTCCTGAGGAAAATCGCAATGATACACAACTCCTAAATCTGCACCTCTCTTTATTTGTGACATCTCTACGCGCTTCTGACCACCAGAAGCCACTTTATTAATTAAAGGTATTGATGCTGCTATAGAAAAAAGCTTAAAGAATCCCCTTCTATCCATGTTTTTACCTCCTTTAATTAATAGTTTTTAATAATATGTTTCAACCGAAGGCCATATGCAATGAAAAGTTTTTTATGTTATCATAAGATATAATTATGTGATTATAATTGTATACAGAATAAACTTAGAATTAAATTCATGTAATCATTATTCAAAGGCATTAAATCACGATAGCCTTAGTTTTTCATATAAAATTTTTAGTTCTTCAAGACTCTTACCATAATTTACACATTCCCCCACTCTTTGCCTGAAGAAAGAATTTATTTCCTCCTTATGTCTTATTACCTTGTCCACAGCGGGGTTGCTACCTGAAGCATAAAGCCCCAAATTTACCATGTCTTCCATAGACTCATAAATGCTCAGGAGCTCCCTTAAATACATGGACATCTTCATATGCTCTTGGCTTACCACAT
>JAOAIS010000045.1 GCA_026414575.1 Aquificaceae bacterium
CTCCTGCTGGGTTATTGCACCTTCTTTGAGAAGAGCAGAGTACCTTTCAAAGGTCTTTTTGACCGCATCATGCTGAGCCATAGCAGACCTAAGAGCTTGCTCAGCCTGCGCTACCTGATGGTCTAAGGCAGAAGCTTGCGATATTATGTCTTCTGCATCAATGCTAATTAGCAATTGTCCCGCCTTTACTCCTTGCCCTTCCTTGGCGAAAACTCCTTTAACCCTTCCCGTCAATTTTGTGGATAGCTCTATTCTCCTATCTGCTGTCACATGACCGGTGTAAGGAGAAAGCATTATTTTAGTTTTTTCTACCACTCCCAATTCTAACTTCTGAAGAGTTGTTGCGGGTCTTTGAAATTCTTTAGATCCTTCTCTGTGGCCAAGAAAGCCCCCCAGCCATACTATCATTACAAGAATGATAAGCACGAATACACCATATTTGAGCCAAGCCTTCATCTTACCACCTCCTCTGTCCTGCCTGCGTTGAAAAGAAGGTCCACATAGGATTTGTGACAGGCATTTATGGCTTGAAGTTTCTCAAACCTCGCTTTGTCAAGCTCTGACTGGGCATCAAGCAGGTCTACCATTCTGGCAAGCCCATTCTTGTATCTTAGTTCTATCATTCTAAGAACTTCCTTGCTGGCTTTTATCCTGTCCTCCGCAGACCTCATCATATCGATGGCGTTAATGTATTCCGAATAGGCACGTTCTATATCAAAGATAGCAGTGTCTTTCATAAGTTTTATTCTCTCTTCAAGCCCAGCCTTTCTCTCTAAGTTGGCCTGAGCCTTCTTCAACGCGGATAATCCCACATCAAAGCCCCAAGAAAAGGAGAGTCCAAGACTATAGCCTTTACCATCAAAGCTAAAGGGATGATCCTTTGAGTATATTGCGTACTGAAGTAGGGCAGAAACATGGGGTAAGCTTTCTGATAGGGTATAACGGTAGGCTTCCTGAAGCATCTTTAGTCTTTCCTCCATAGCCCTTATGTCTTTCCTTCTTACAGCTTCTTCTCTTAGTTCCTCAAGCCTGATATTGGGGCACTCTGAAAGTTCACCAACCTCAAATTCTCCCAGAGGCAAACCCACTACAAGCTCAAGTCCCTTTTTGGCTATGTGGTAGCTTCTTACAGACTTTTCAAGGTTTTCCTGAGCCTTTGAGAGGTAAACTTGGGCCCTCAGAAGGTCCGATAGGAGGGCAAGACCAGCTTTGTGCATCTGTTCCGCCAGTTTTATGCGCTCCCTTGCCTCCTCCAACACCTGCCTTGAGACCTTAATAGACTCCTTTGCCAGAACGGCATCCGCGTAGGCCTGGTAAGCCTGTTTTATGACTTCTTCCCTCTTTCTTTCCGCTTCAAGAGCTACAGCCTTCTGTTCGTACTCAGTCATCCTGATTGCTGACTGGACTTTACCCCCTAACCATAAAGGGACCTCAAGGGATAACCTGCTTTCAAAGTTGTTGACGGAGGAAGGGTCGTTTAGCCTCTGGGGGTCAAAGTCCTGTGATGTAATCCTTTCCTGATTTAGCTTATTCATAAAGACATAGGAGGGTATGTTGGTTCTTGTAAAGCCACTTTCAAATTTTATTCTCGGAAGTAGAGTAGTTTTTACAGCATTAAGCTCAAGCTCCTGCGCCTTTACATCCCTCTTTGCGGTTTTTATTAGGTGGTTGTTTTGTAGGGCAGTTTCGAGTGCTTCCTTTAGGGAAAGCTCCCTTGCTGTCAAAGGGCTAAGCCATAGTAGTATAAAAACTAAGAGCGCCATAGTCCATCCCTTGTTTATTATATAATTATATACTAATATGCTAAAATGTCAATAGGTCAGCAATCTCTTTATCGTGTTTACTACATACAGCCTTATCTTAGTGGTGCTTGCGTCATCTGTTTGTATTTCAAGGGCAAGTTTTATCTTGGACCTATCTTCCATGATACCTACCAGGCGCGCTGTTCCACTTACTCCGGCCAGCTCATCTCTACCGGTTATTTTGAATTCTAAGTTTTTACCAAGCATTGAGGGAAGGTAAGAGCCGTCCAAAGCCATTACTGAAATTCCCTCTTCTGAAATATCTATGGGCTCAAAAGTTCTAAAAACTCCATCAAACTTGATTAAGACAGTAAAGCCAAAATTCTTGTGTACTGGGGCCCTTGGTTTATTCCTGTCACCAAACCTTCCCTCCCCCGCATACAGAACACTTACTATTATGCTTTCGTTCTTCCCCACCACCCTTCCTGGCAGTAGGATATTCATGTAGCCAATTCTGACCATATCTCCTATAAGGATGAACCTCCTTGCGAGAGGCGTAATGGATAAGGAAACTTTGCCCTCTTCATATCCCAATTTTTCAAGCCTTGTGTGAAAGAGAAGGTTATTTTCCATATTTTTGTACACATCTATAAGTTCAGCCATTAAGTACCCCCTCGACCATCTTTTCCATCCTCATGCCCCTTGACCCCTTAAAAAGTATAACAGCTTTTTTTAAGCCCATCAAAAATATGGTCAGTTGTTCAGGGTCTTCAAAGAACAAGCATCTGATACCAGCATTTAGGCACTCCTCATAAGCATATTTCATGTAACTTCCATAAAAAATGCATAGTTCTAACCCTAAGTCTATACACATCCTACCCACCTCCCTGTGGTATAGCTCTGAGTTTTCACCAAGCTCCAACATATCTCCAAGAACTGCAACCCTATATCCGTCAAAAAGACTGAGACTCTTTAGAGCCATTCTTACTGAAGGAGGATTTGCGTTGTAGGTATCGTCAATAATTATAAGCTCTCCCTTTTTCAGGACACGGAACCTTCCTTCTACTGGGTGAAAATCCCTTAGGCACTCTTTTAATTCCCTCCAGTCAAGGCCAAGGGCCTCCAGCACCCGAAAGGCGCAAAGGATATTTTCCACCAATGCAAGGCTTGGAATGGGTGCAGAGATTAGGCATCCCTTTAATCTGAACCTAACACCTTCAAGGGAGAGACTAACATCTTCCGCATTAAAATCTTCTCCGCCAAAGGTGAGCTTCCTTGATATTTGGTAGCAGTGGGAGACATAGTTGGGGCAGATGCCCCAGTCCTCCTCAGCTATCTGGTGGAAGATTTCCCCGTTACCCAAAACCACATCATCAAGACAGCCGAAGGTCTCCAGATGCTCCTCACCTATGGCGGTTATTGCCCTTACATTAGGTTTCACAAGCTCCACCAGATTTTTCACATCACCCTTTTGACTCGCCCCCATCTCCACTACCCAGTAGTCCCCACCTTCCTCAAAGTTTGCTATAGAGATGGGGACGCCCACCTGAGAGTTAAGGTTTCTGGGTGTTTTTTGGACATTGCCTACTTTTGAGAGTAGGAGGGCAATCAGCTCCTTAGTGGTGGTCTTGCCTGCAGAGCCTGCGACGGCTATAACTTTACCCTTGAAGCGTTCTCTGCAAAAACTTGCAAAACGTCTTAGAGCTTGGTGGGTATCTTCCACTAAAAGCTGTGGGATATCTCCTGAGAGTTTAAGCGGTCTTTCACAAATGATTGCTACCGCACCCCTACCCACAGCCTCCTGCGCAAAGTCATGCCCGTCATGAACCTTACCCTTCAAGGCGACGAAGACCTGGCCTTTTTTAGTTTCCCTACTGTCTATGGAAAAACCCTTGAAGAATTTACTTTGCCCTATATGTTTGGCACCAAGAAGGTTTGCAAGCTCAAGGGTAGTCATGAACTAAGGAGCAGTGGCCTATGATTTTACTTTTTGTGAAGGTAAATATCTTTTCCAGAGCCTCCTTATATATGGAAAAGCTTTCAGGATAAGAAGTTTGCATATAATCGACTTCGATGCCTGATTGTCTCAGCGTCTCAACCACACCAAGAACCTTTTCTTTGGGTGGTATGTAAGGAGCTATGACTGCAAATTCGTCCCCTCCTATACGGAATATGACAGGACTTGTTATATCAATAACATCTTCTTTCATAAGTTTTAATATTACATCCTTTATATCGTACATGGCACAGCACTGGAGGTTTATTGCCCATACCAAGAGATTAAGAGCATGGTTTCCTGCTTCCCAGCCCTTCTCTAAGTTTATTTTTGTTAGATTTCTTATATCAAAAACCGTAAGACAGAAGCTGTCCCTTTGCTCCATGAAAGCCTTTAGGGCTGGAAGAAAAAGGTCGCCCTTAATGGCACCCGTGGAATCTAAGTATTGGAAACTCCATCTTATTTTCTCTACGCTTTGGTCCACATGGGACGGATTTATCTGAACGTGGTTTATATGGGTAAGTGTCTTGATGGCGTAAGATACCACGTCAGGGTCAAAATGCGCAGAAGCAAGGTTTTCCAACTCTTCTATAGCTTCAGTCCAGCTTTTTGCCTTTTTGTAAATTCGCCTTGCGGTCATAGCCTCGAAAGCATCTGCCACCGTATAAATCCTTGCAAGCAGGGGTATGGCTTCCCCCTTTAAACCATGTGGGTAACCTGTACCGTTGTATTTTTCTTGATGGTATAAAAGGACTGCAACCGCTTCTTCGGGCAATTCTGCGCCCTTTAACATCTCATAGCCAAGCTTTACATGCAACTTCATGACCTCAAACTCCTCTTCTGTTAACCTACCAGGCTTTAGAAGAATAACATCTGGTATGCCTACCTTGCCTATATCGTGTATCATACCACCAATTCTTATGTATTCGAGTTCCTTGGTAGAGAGCCCCATACTCTCACCAATCTTGAGGGCATAGAAAACTCCCCTGTCCGTGTGACCCCTTGTGTAAACATCCCTGTACTCGAGCATGGTTAGCAGAGTTTCAGTTAGCCTCTCCATTAAATTAAAATTTAACACCAAGTCATATATATATAAATCTTTAAGGTTTAGACCTCTGGGGTAGTATGAGACCTCTAAACCACAAAAGACCTACAAGGAGCCACAGCAGGGAAAGCCCCATGGCTAAGGTGCTCATATGTTCGTATCCGTATTTAAGAGCGTAGCCTCCCCAAATACCGCCAAGAAAGGCACCAAGAAATTGGTTGGTGTTGAAAAGTCCAAGGGACAGGCCTCTGATATCCTTATGGGTTAGCCTTGTAAGCAGGGAGGGTATTAGCGCCTCGAGCAGGTTAAAACCAAGAAAGAAGAAGAGCACAGCCAAAAACAAGCCCCAGAAGTTTATTATTGTTACAAAAACAAGAAAGGATAGCCCAATAAGGAAAATACTTGTCAGGAAGACATTTCTTATTTTTTCTTTTCTGTCTGCAAACATCATTATAGGAAACATTAGAACAAGAGAAAGCAAGATAGTTGGTAGGTATATTTTCCAGTGCTGTAGCTTTGGTAAACCATGGGTGTAAACAAGTTCATAGGGTACCACGGTAAATATAACAACCATGTAGGCATGAAGTAATGCGATTGAGAAATTTAAAAAGACCTGATTTTTATCCTTAAAGATAGTAAATATATTAAATAGGGATGGATTTATCTCCCTTTCCCTTTTCCTTGACTCTGGCTCAGGCACGAGAACCATAATGATAAAAATTGCAATAAGGCTTAGAACTGCGGTTATAAAAAACAAAAAGGGGACTCCGAAACTGCCAGCAAGCACAGGAGCCAAAACTAAGCTTAAGGTAAAGGTTATACCTATGGATGCACCAATCTGGGCAAAGGCTTTTGTTCTCACTTCTTCTCTTGTAAGGTCTGCGGATAGGGCAATCATGGCGGAGGAGACTGCGCCAAAACCTTGCAAGAAGCGTGCAAAGACCATGCTCCAGATGTTGCCCACAAGCCCTGCCATAAAACTACCCAGGGCGTAGGTTAACATACCAACGATAATCACGGGCTTTCTGCCGTGTTTGTCGGAAAGGTAGCCAAAGGGAATCTGGAGAAGAGCCTGGGCAAGCCCATATATACCTATGGCAAGACCTATTAGTTGGGGTGTGGAATCCTCAAGGGTTTTAAGGTATGGAGAAAGCACAGGAAGCAGTAAAAAAAGTCCAAGCATGCGCACCACTACTGCAAAAGTTATGCTGAGTATTATCCTTCTCTCCTGAGTCGTAAATTCTTTAAACATTACAAGAATTGCCTTAAGAACCTCAGGTCGTTTTCAAAGAAGAGCTTTATATTATCGATGCCAAAGTAAAGCATGGCAAGTCTTTCCACCCCCAAGCCGAAGGCAAAGCCCTGATAGAACTCTGGGTCTATGTTGCAGTTTTCCAAAACTGCAGGATGCACCATGCCACATCCCATAACCTCGAGCCACCCCGTCTCTTTACAAACTCTACAGCCTTCACCCCTGCATATTACGCATCCTATGTCCACTTCCGCAGAGGGCTCGGTGAAGGGAAAGTAAGAAGCCCTAAAACGCACTGGCACTTCCACCTCGAAGAATGCCCTCAAGAAGGTTTCTATGGTATATTTCATGTGACCAAAGGATATGTCCATATCCACCGCAAGGCCTTCAACTTGATGGAACATGGGGGAGTGTGTGGGGTCGTCATCTCGTCGGTATACCCTTCCCGGCGCTATCATGTAAATGGGTGGTTTTTGGGAAAGCATGGTCCTTATCTGCACCGGTGATGTATGCGTCCTAAGCAGGTAGCCTTCCCTGTTTACATAAAAGGTATCCTGCATATCCCTTGCTGGATGCTCCTTGGGTATGTTGAGCATGTCAAAGTTGTAGGTCTCCAGCTCTACCTCAGGACCTTCCATCACCTCAAAGCCCATACTTACAAAAATGTGCCTTATTTTCTTGAGGACTTGACTAATGGGATGGGCCGTTCCAACGGCAGGCTCGAGGGGTAAAGAAAGGTCAACCCAGTCCCTAGCGAGCCTCTTCCGAAGCTCTTCCTTTTTTATCCTTTCCTCCGCCTTTTTTATGAGCTCTTCCGCGTATTCCTTTAGCCGGTTTGCCTTTAGCCCGTACTCTCTTCTCTCTTCTTGAGGAAGGTCCTTTATATGAGAGATGGCTTGGGTAATAAGGCCCTTTTTACCCAAGTATTTGACCTTTACTTGCTGAAGTTGGGATATCGTGTTTATTCTGGAAATTTCCTCCGATAATTCTTCTTCGATATCCTTGAGGTTTATCATGCGGGCTGTGCAAGGGCTTCTTTTGCCTTATTGACTAAATGGGTGAATGCCACAGGGTCTCTTACTGCCATGTCCGCAAGTATTTTCCTGTTTAGTCTTATGCCAGCCTTTGAAAGGCCGTGTATGAACTTGCTGTAGGAAAGTCCATGGGGCCTGACGGCGGCATTTATGCGAACAATCCAAAGGCTTCTGAACTGCCTTTTTCTTTGCTTTCTGTCCCTGTACTGATACTGCAGGGCTCGGAAAACATATTCTTTTGCCCTTCTGTATACGTTCTTACGCTGACCCCTAAAGCCTTTAGCCAGCTTGAGTATTTTTTTCTTAAACTTCCTAGAAGATGGTCCCTTTACACGCATAATCTACCTCCTAAGTCTGAATGTTTAATTATAGCATATCTTCCGCATGGTAGGAGGACCTGGCCAGAGGCTTAGAAAGAACCCGGTCAAAACCCATACGGAGGGCAGTCCACCTTAACTTTTCAAAGTCCTCTTCCGAGTAAAAATTTTTCACAGGAGTTTGACCCTTGGTAGGTCTTAAATACTGACCTATGACCAAAAGGGAAACGCCTGCTTTTCTCAGATCTTCGAGGGTTTTCAGCACTTCCTCCCAGCTTTCACCAAAACCGAGCATGATGCCCGACTTTACGGGTGCAACACCACTCTGTGCATAGTAAGCCAGAACCTTGAGACTTCTTCTGTAGCTTCCTTTTGGTCTTATGAAGGGAAACCTGCTTTCAACAGTCTCTATGTTGTGGGAAAGCACATGTGGTCCAGAAGCCACCACCTCTTCCATGGACCTTTCAGAACCACAAAAGTCAGGCGTCAGAACCTCTACCCTCAATGTTTCGTCTCTTTGTTTGAGAACTTCCACACAACGGCGGAAATGCAGTGCACCATAGTCGGGCAGGTCATCCCTGTCCACAGAGGTTATGACCACATGTTTGAGTCTTAGCTCCTTCACCGCATGGTAAAGTCTTATGGGTTCTGATGGGTCTGGTGGGAGCGGTTTCCCCTTGCTTATGTGACAGTATTTGCAAAACCTCGTGCATATCTTTCCCAGTATTAGGAAAGTGGCCGTGCCTTTATAAAAACACTCGCCCATGTTGGGGCAGAGTGACTCCTCGCAGACGGTGTTAAGGGAATATTTCCTCAATACCTTTATAGTCTTGTCTAAAACTTCCTTCTGTGGCGCCTTAACTAAGGACATATTTAATAATCTCCTTTTTTCCTATGCCTTCTTTGGATGAGGTAAGTATAGCATGGTCAAGGGATAGTGTCTTTAGCTTTCTCTTAACCTCGTTTATTTCCTTCTGGGTGGCCCTGTCACACTTGGTAAGGATCACTGCATAGGGAAGTCTTAAATCTTCAAACCAACGAATGGCCTGAAGGTCAAGCTCGGTAGGACCAACAAGGCTATCTAAGAGCAGGAATACGACCCTTATGTTTTCCCAACAGCTTCTAAAGTAGTTTTCTATGAGCTCTCTCCACTTTTCTCTTTCAGTTTTAGAAGCTTTTGCAAAGCCGTAACCAGGAAGGTCCACCAGGTATATGTTGTAATCTTCAAGAAGATAGAAGTTGACCGCTTTTGTTCTGCCTGGCTCCTTGCTTGTCCTTGCTATGTTTTTACCCACAAGCATGTTTATGAGGGATGATTTTCCAACATTCGACCTGCCGGCGAAGACCACTTGTTTCTTGTCATCTTGGGGAAAAGGTCCAAAGAAGCTGCCCATAAATTTTACCTTCATCTATCCTTTACCCTAGCCATATACTCCTTTATTTCTCCAACGAGGTACAAAGAACCAAGGACTATGAGCCCCTCCTCAAGGTCAAAAACTTGGCATGCCTCTTCTAAGAGGTTTATCCTTCTAAAGCCCTGCTCCTTTGCTTTTTCGTAGAGTTTGTTTAAATCCTCACCCCTGTGATGCCTAACAGGCACGAGATAAATCTTATCAGATAGTTCCCTAAGATAGGCAAGAGAAAGCTCCCATTCTTTTTCCTTAAGGGCTGTGAACACGGGTGTAATGCTGCCAAGATGCTTTTTTACTTCACTTACAACCCTTGCCACACCATCTGGGTTATGGGCGCCGTCCAGAATCAGCAAGGGTTCTTTCCTCACTATCTCCATCCTGCCTTCCCACCTTGCACTTTTTAGGGCATCCCTTAGCTTTTCCTCTTTTAGATTTATCAAAAGGCTTGCGCTCCTTATGGCCAAGCTTGCATTGTCCACTTGATGCTTACCCCACAAGCCCAGCTCCAGTTCCCTAATGTCAAGAAGGTCATCCTTGTAGTTCATGTAGGTTTTTAAACCTTCTACCCTTCCAGATGCAAAAAAGTCAATGCCTGCAACATGAAGGTCTTCGTGTCTGCATAGTTCTAAAGCCTTTGGGTATAGGGGATGCCTCATACTTCCTAAAACCAAGGGTTTTCCCTGCCTGTAAATGCCAAGTTTCTCAATCGCCCTGCTTTCACAGTCTTTTCCAAGCCACTTGGTGTGGTCTCTCTGTATGTTAGTGATGGCGCAGACCTCTGGCTGACAAAGCCTTGTGGCATCCCACCTACCACCCATACCCACCTCAAAGACTCCAAAGTCCACACCCTCCTCTTCAAAATACTTGAGGGCTATGAGGGTACAAGCTTCAAAGTAGGTAAGCTCAAACCTTTCAAAAACGTCTCTCAGTTCCTCCACAAGCAGAGATAGCCTGTCTTCGGATATATTTTCTCCGTTTATTCTCCATCTTTCCCTCTCTTCAAAAAGATGGGGAGACACAAACCAGCCCACACGATAGCCGTGGTATTTGAGTATGTTTTGCAAGAAGGCACAGGTAGAGCCCTTACCGTTGGTCCCACCCACCTGCAGGGATATGTAGGAAGGTTTTAAAGAAAGGTATCCCACCGCCTTTTCTATCCGTTCTAGGGTTGGAACTATGTGATAATCCCTGCCTTTGTAAAGGTCGTAAAGATGCATAGGACTTATATTATATGCCTTTATGCCCTTAGGGCACTTCTTGTCGTATTAAACCTCTATGGGCTAAAAAGGGCGATTATAAAGGTCTAACCCCCCCACGCGGGGGTCAGCTTCAGGACAGGACTTTCACATTCTTGGCTCTTAGCCCTTTTGCGTCTTGTTCTACATCGAACTCCACTTTTTGCCCTTGCTCGAGGGTTTTAAAGCCCCTTTGCTGTATGGCGGAGAAATGCACAAACACATCTCCCTGATTGTCGTCGCGGGTTATGAACCCGTAACCTTTTTCTTTGCTGAACCATTTGACTGTGCCAGTAAGTGACATGGAACAAAAACCTCCTTAAGTGTTTATTAATCAAGCAAGTTCAGAAAGGTAAGGCGCCCTCCCTTTCTTTACCTGCTACTTTGTTAATCATAGACTATAGACTTGTATTTGTCAAGGGGAGGACATATAATTTACAGTTAAGGAGGTGAAGAAATGCATTTTCCGCTACCATGGCAGATTGTGCTCATACTTTTGGTGGTGCTTATAATATTTGGGGCTTCAAAGTTGCCCGAGTTTGGCAGGGGTCTTGGTGAGGGTATAAGGAATTTCAAGAAGGCTCTGTCGGGGGAAGAAGACAAGAAACCAGAAAACAAGGAGCAGGCATGATACCACAGCTATCCTTTGCCGAGGTTCTTATAATACTCGTCATAGTCCTTTTGCTTTTTGGTGCCGGTAAACTGCCAGAAGTGGGCAGAGCTCTGGGAGAAGGTATAAGGAATTTCAAAAAGTCTATATCGGGCGAGGAAGAAAAGGTTAAGGAGGTAAAAGGTCAAGAGGTAAAGGAAGGTGAAAAGTCCTAATCCTTTATACCGAGCCTGTCCCTAACTACCCTACCAAGTATGCCGTTTACAAACTTGGCACAGTTTTTGCCCGCAAACTTCTGGGCTATTTGCACGTAATCGTAAACTATAAGCTTTGTATTTTTTGGAAGAATGAACAGGATTTCCGCAAGGGCTACTCTTAATATGTTCCTCTCTATGTAGCCTACCCTGTCTATGTCCCACTTTTCTGAAAACTCGGCTATGAGCTTGTCTATGTCCGTAGAGTGTGCAGTGAAGGTTCTTATGAGCTTTCTGATGTACCTTCTTTGGTCCTGTGAGGATATGCGGTTTGCAGATATATAGTCTTCCATAAGGCTTTCGACGGGTTCGCCCTTCATATCCCATTGATACAAAATCAAAAAAGCGTCCTTTCTTGCTTGAGGTTTGTATAGCATTAAAGGCTTCTAAGGAGGTTGACCATTTCTATGACTGATAGAGCCGCCTCCCAGCCCTTGTTGCCTTGCTTGGTTCCGGCCCTTTCTATGGCTTGCTCCAGAGTGTCTGCAGTCACGACACCAAATCCTATGGGGATGCCAGTTTCTAAGCCGATCATGGCAAGGCCTTTTGTCACTTCATTAGCTATGTACTCAAAATGTGGGGTTTGGCCCCTTATGAGAACTCCAAGGGCCACTATGCCTTCCACCTTTTTTTTGTTTATAAGGCCCTTTACCGCCACTGGGAGCTCCCAAGAACCTGGAACTCTTACAAGATGCGTATTTTCTTCAGAACCACCGTGCCTGAGAATACAGTCCACTGCACCTTCAATGAGCCTGTCTACCAGCATGTGGTTAAACCTGCTAGCTACTATACCAAAGCTGATACCATCAGCCTTCAGAATCCCTTCAAACTTCTGCATATCCAATCCTCCAGTTGTCTATCAGCCGAGTACTTCCTACCCAAACTGCGAGAAGTATTCTATCACCCTCCTTAACTTCTTGCACGGGCTTTAGGTTCTCGTCGGTTATTTCCACATAGTCAATCTTTCGCACATGCGGGTGTTTTAGGATAAAGTCCGTGATGGCTTCTTTAAGTAGTTTGGAGTCTTTGTTACCATTTTTGAAAAGCTTATCCGCAAGGATAAAGGATCTATAGAGCGACAGAGCGGATTCTCTCTCTTCCGCAGAAAGGTAGGAGTTTCTTGAGCTGTAGGCAAGGCCGTTCGCGTCTCTCACGGTAGAGACTGGGATGATTTCCGTGTTTATGCTAAGGTCCCTTACCAATTTTTCCACCACCTTCAATTGTTGATAATCCTTTTCTCCAAAGTAGGCTCTATCTGGTTGTATTATGTTAAGGAGCTTTAGCACCACCGTGCATACTCCACTGAAGTGCCCTGGTCGGAACTTTTCTTCCAGTATGTTTGTTAGGCCTTCTACTTCTATCTTGGTGAGGGGCTTGTCTGGGTACATATCCTCGTCCATGGGTGCAAATACCACATCAACACTCTCTTCTTCGCATACGCTTATATCCCTCTGGAGGTCCCTTGGGTACCTTTCGTAGTCTTCACCCTTTGCAAACTGCAGTGGGTTCACATATATGCTCACTATGGTTATGTCGTTTTGCATTTTTGACTCTCTTATTAGCCTTACGTGACCTTCGTGTAGATAGCCCATGGTGGGGACAAGACCTATTGTGCGACCGTTCTCACACTTGTGCAGTTTTATGTAATTCCTGATCTCCCTTTGTTTTCTAAAGAGTGCTGGCATGTCAGTCTTATAATTATACCACAATGTCTGCAAAGGGAAAGTTTTTAATATTAAGGAGATTCAGGGCTGGGGATAAGGACCTTATGGTAAAAGTCTATGGAACCCATGGCATGACAAGGGTTTACGTGCCAGAAGGTTTAATAGCCCAAGAGGGATTCTTGGGTCTTCTGGAGCCCTTCAACCTCATGCATGCGGTTTGCAAACAGTCTGGAGGAGTGCTAATTCTGAAAGATTTAATAAAAGTGGATTTTATCTCCTATCTTTCTCTGAGGGATTACTCTACCTACATGTGGATGAGTCTTTTGGTTTCTTTCTTGGAAAAATGGTTTCTACAATATGATGCGGAGCTCTTTGATATGGCGGTGAGCTACCTTACGCTTAGGACTAAAAACCCTGAGGTTATTCTCCTGAGGTTTAAGTTGGAGTTCCTCAAGCGCATGGGTCTTTACAGGGAAGAGATTTTTGAAGAAGGGCTAAGGTGCATCACAAAACAACTTTTAGAAGAGGAGAGCTTAAAAAAGCTTGAAAGACTCAGGATTACAAAAAGCGCAGTATCTAAGCTCGAAGATGCCATAGAGGCTCACCTTCAGGGGTCTTTGTAGACTTCTAATATCCTCTTGATGATGCTGGACGTAGATACGTTGAATTCAAACTCTATGCTATGCACCTTACCACCGTAAGATAGTACAAAATCCGCACCTACTATATCCTTCGTTGCCCAGTCCGCACCCTTTACCAACACATGAGGTCTTATGGCTTTTATAAGCTTCTCTGGCGTGTCTTCTTCGAAAATAACCACATAGTCTACAGACCTTAGACCGTCCAGAAGATACGCCCTCATGGATTGGGGCAGTATGGGTCTTTTTGGTCCTTTGATGCGTCTAATAGACTCGTCCGAGTTAAGGCCTACAACGAGAATATCTCCCAGGTCCTTAGCTTTTTTGAGGTAATGGACATGTCCAGCGTGAAGTATGTCAAAGCATCCGTTGGTAAACACTACCTTCTTAGTTTTTCTTATAGGTTCCAAGACTTCCAAGAGCTCCTCCAGCTTAAGAACCATATCTTTTTAGCATTATGGCTGTAGAGTATATCCTTTCGTATTCCCTTGCTCTCTTTTCCCAGGAGAAGTCTTTTTTCATGCACCTTTTTATTATCTCGCTCCACTCCTTTGAGTGATTACACATGTGCATGTCATAATATACTCTTGCCTTGAGAAGGGCATGCATAAAATCTTTGCTTGAGTATTCCTGAAAGGAAAAGCCATCGCCCTCTAAAGAATTATCCACATAATCTATAACCGTGTCTTTTAGGCCACCTGTAGACCTCACCACTGGAACAGTGCCGTATCTCATGGCTATCATCTGGGATATACCGCATGGTTCAAAGAGAGAAGGCATCAGAAAAAGGTCTGCTCCGGCGAATATCTTGTGGGCTAGCTCTTCGTTGTACTCTATTCGTACCCTTACGCTTTCTGGATGCTTCTTCATAAAATCTATGAGCATGTCCTGATACTTTTCCTCTCCAGAACCAAGAAAGACAAAGTCAAAGCCCTCCCTTACCGCCTCGCAAAGCATACCCTGAACCAGGTCAAGACCCTTCTGGGCGGTGAGCCTTGAAACCATGCCCACAAGAGGCTTTTCTTGAATTGTTTTAAGACCGAAGGTTTCCTTGAGGTGTTTTTTGTTCCCAGCCTTGCCCTTGAGGAAGTTTTTTACGCTGTAATTGTATTTTATGAGCTTATCTTCCTCTGGGTTCCAAAGGTCGTAGTCTATTCCGTTTAGGATGCCAAAAAAGTACTTTTTCTCCCTTATGAGACCCTCCAAGCCGTAAGCGTACTGCCTCAACTCCTCTGCATAGGATGGGCTTACAGTGGTCAAAACATCACAGAAGGCGATGCCAGACTTTAGGTAGTTAATCTTTCCGTAAAATTCTATGCCTTCATAGGGATGGAAGACTTCCCAAGGTAGGTTTAGCATGGGTATAAAATGGGGCTCATATACTCCCTGATGGAGGGCATTATGGATGGTGAATATTGCTGATACTTCCTTTAAGTCTTGATAGTAGAGTTTTTTGTAAAGAGGGAGGAGTCCAGTGTGCCAGTCATGAATGTGTATGATATCAGGTTCTATATTTAGAATTCTTATAGTCTCAAGCCCCGCCATAGAGAGAAAGGCAAAGCGTAGCGGGTTATCTCCGTATTCGCCCTTAGGCGATGCGTAGACATGCTCCCTGTTGTAGTATTCTGGAAAATCTATAAAATAATACCTGACATGTTCCTTTATATCCTCGTATATGCCAAACTCTTGCCAGCCATGGTTAAAAAAGACCTTTCCAAAAGCGGTTTTTTGTAAATTGCCTTTTATTTTGGCGTATTTAGGCATGATGACAAAGAGAGTGTGTCCAAGCTTTACGAGAGCCTTAGCGAGGGAATGAACCACATCTCCAAGCCCTCCGGTTTTTATGTAGGCGGAGCTCTCGGAGGTAACCATCACTATTTTCATGCCCTTCCCCTTTAAAATTATAGCCTATGGTGGAAGGGCTTTTGTTAAGATTTCTTGAAGAAGATATAGGTCACGGGGACTTGACCACGGAAGGCGTGTTCAGGGGCGAGTGGTTAAGAGCCACTATAAGGGCAAAAGAAGATGGAGTGCTTGCAGGAAGCGAGTTTGCCATAAGAGTATTTCGCCTCTTAGGAGAGGTGAAGGTTCTTAAGGCTTTGGAGGACGGCAGGGAGTTTTCTAAAGGAGAAGACCTTCTGGTGCTTGAGGGACCAGCGGATACCCTTTTGAAGGGGGAGCGGGTTGCCCTCAATCTTCTTCAGAAGATGAGTGGTATTGCCACCACAACAAGAAGGTTCGTGAAGGCTCTTGACGGAACAGGCATACGTATACTGGATACGAGAAAAACCACCCCCGGCTTTAGGTTTTTTGAAAAATACGCAGTCCGAGTGGGCGGTGGCATAAATCATCGTTACGCCCTATATGACATGGTGCTTCTAAAGGACAATCACAAGGTGCTAACGGGTGGCATCACCGAAGCGGTCAAGAGGATAAGGGAAAGGGTTAGCCCCCTTTACAGGATTGAGGTGGAGGTGGAAAACCTTCAAGAACTTCTTGAGGCTTTAAACTGCGGTGTTGATATGGTTATGTTGGACAACTTTTCGCCAGAGGATGTAAGACAAGCGGTTAGGCTCGCAAGGGGAAAAGCCATGATTGAGGTTTCTGGCAACATAACCCTCCATAACATCAAAGACTATGCGGTAGAGGGGGTTGATTTCATATCGAGTGGAGCCATAACCCACTCAGCAAAGTGGTTGGACATGAGCATGAAACTTTTCAGAATATAATTATTTAATAATAAATATTATATTAAGGAGGTGTAGTATGTTTCAGGTGCCTGAAGTCGGGCCGCAAGAAGCAAAAGAGATGCTAAATAGAGAAGACGTGATTCTCCTTGATGTGAGAACTCCGCAGGAGCATGCACAGCTCAGAATTCCCAACTCCCTTCTTGCTCCTCTCGACGAACTAAGGTATTCCTTCAGGGAATTGCCAAAGGACAGGACCTACGTGGTCTACTGTAGAAGTGGTGAACGGAGTGCCTTTGCCACCTACTTTCTAAGACACATGGGCTACGAAGCTTACAATCTTGCGGGAGGTATACTAACCTGGCCTTACGAGAAGGAGTCTGGTCCACCAAAATGAGGTGGTTTGCTCTTTTTTTCTTGCTTCTTGCAAGCTGTGGTATAAAGGCAAACCCAGAAGTGTTAAAGGCTCCCGATGTGGAGATAAAAAGGATGGGTAACAAGGTATATGTAAGAAGTTTGTCGGGGGAGATTAGGGTAAAGGATTTTGAAAGGCTTGGTGTCTATTGGGTAAAGGAAAGGTCGGACAACTTCTGTTTTAATGTGGAAAGGGTGGGTGGAAGGCACCAGAGGTTCTGCGTTGGGTCCGCGCTGGACAAAATACCTTACTTTAAACTTCAAGAGGAGGGGGGTTTTGTAAAGCTTTTACCAGACGGCTTTGAGTTATACCGTCTTTATCCCATAAAGGATGACATGCCCGTTCTTGAAGAAGGAAAAATCTTTAGAGGAAGTTTGAACTTAGAGAGGACTTACTGGAAGGTGTGCTACTTCCTTACTGGCGTTGATGGTGTCTTAGAAAGTCAGCCTTTGAAGCTCTGCATAAAGCCCATGCCACCACCTCCTATTGCGGAGGTAAAAAACCTTGAGATAAGAGAAGGAGAGGATAGGCTCTATCTTGTATGGTTTTATCAAGAAGAGTACAGAGAGTTTGTGGTTTACAAGAACGGAAAAGAGCTTGGAAGGACTACCGGCTTTTCCTTTGAGCTGAAAGAAAGAGTGCAGGCTCTTTACACGGTAAAGGTTATAAGCCCTTTGGGTTTTGAAAGCAAGGGGACGAGCGTCCACTATAGCCCGTAGTAAGCTGCCACCGCTGCAGAGATGGCGAGGGCAAGGGTTTCTGGGTCTTTTTCTCCTTCTATTTCAAAGTCATAAGTGGGTAGCTTCTCCTCCAGAAACCTTATACCAAAGTGCCCGCCGATAAAGTCCTTGTCTCTTACTATCTCCCTATGGAGCGGTATGTTGGTGGGGACACCCCTTATGATAAACTCATCTATAGCCCTTCTTGCCCTTGCAAGCACCCTGTCCCAGGTAAGCGCCCATACGCTAAGCTTTGCTATCATGGAGTCATAGTAGGGGGGTATTACATAGTCCTTGTAAACGCCAGCGTCCATCCTGACACCTGGGCCTCCCGGCGAGTAGTAGGCAGTGATCTTGCCAGGTGCGGGCGCAAAGCCCCTTTTCGGGTCTTCTGCGTTTATCCTAAACTCGATGGCATAGCCCCTGAAAGTCACATCGCTCTGTGTAAAGGGTAGTGGTTCACCCATGGCTACCCTTATCATGGTCTCTACTATATCTACGCCAGTAACCATTTCAGTTATGGTATGCTCTACCTGAAGACGTGTGTTCATCTCTATAAAGTAAAACTCCTTGTTCTTTAGGTCTACCAGAAACTCCAGCGTCCCCGCGCTGTAGTAGCCTACCTGCATCATAGCCTTTACGCTCATACCAAGCATCTTTTGTCTGAGGTCCTTTGGAAGGACGGGGCATGGCGTCAATTCTATTATTTTCTGATGCTTTCTTTGAACCGAACAGTCCCTCTCCCCAAGGTGTGCTACATTTCCATACTTATCACCTATAACCTGAACCTCTATGTGTTTTGGATTGTCTATGTATTTTTCTACAAAGAGGTCGCCCTTTCCAAAAAAGGTCTCTGCCTCCCTGTAACCAGATTCAAAGAGTCTTGGAAGCTCCTCAAGATTCCTTACTACCCTCATACCCCTTCCACCACCGCCGTAGGCGGACTTGAGAATCACCGGAAGCCCAATCTCCCTTGCGTAATGTAAAGCATCCTCGTAGTTTTTTAAAGGCTCTGGAGAGCCTGGTACTGTTGGAATGCCCAGCCTTTGCATGGCTTCCTTTGCTTTTACCTTGTCGCCAAAGAGCTCAATATGCTCCGGAGAGGGACCTATGAAGGTTATGCCCTTGCTTTGGCAGTATCTGGCAAAATCCGCATTCTCCGCCAGAAAACCATAACCCGGGTGTATGGCATCTGCACCCACAGACCTTGCCAAGTCCACTATCTTCACATAATCCAGGTAGGCCCTGACGGGGTCACCAGGAATCAGATAAGCTTCGTCCGCCTTTTTAACATACAGAGACTTTGAGTCCGCTTCCGAGTATATGGCAGCGGTTCTGATGCCTAACTCTTCACAGCCCCTTATGATTCTTAAAGCTACCTCACCCCTGTTCGCCACAAGCACCTTTTTGAACATCCTATCAATTTTAACCTACCCTATCCCAACCTTTCTATGAAAAAGCTATGGTTGGTGTATACGCAAATCTCGCCCGCTATCTTGAGAGCTTCCTTTACTATGGTTTCCGCATCCATGTCAGTATTCCTGTAAAGGGCCAGAGCGCATGCTCTTGCATAGTCACCGCCTGAGCCCACCGCAAGAACTGGTTCATCGGGTTCTATAATGTCCCCATTGCCCGACAGCAAAAGTATGCGCTCCCTGTCCGCCACCAGCATAAGAGCCTCGAGCCTTCGGAGGCTCCTGTCCAGCCTCCAATCCTTTGCTAGCTCTACGCATGACCTTAGCAGATTTCCTCTGAATTCTTCGAGCTTGGCTTCGAGCCTTTCCATGAGTGCAAGCCCATCCGCCGCAGAACCTGCAAAGCCTACAAGAACACTGTCTTTGTAAAGTTTTCTTATCTTCCTTGCCTTGTGTTTTATGACGGAAGATCCTAAGGTAACCTGTCCATCGCCACCCATGACCGTTTGGCCGTTCCTGCTTACGCACACTATGGTGGTTGACTTAACGTTCATCATCCTTATAATATTTTATGGTCCGTGGCAAGGAAAAATCTTAGTTTTTTGGAGCTCTATCAAGGCACGCTCGTTTCTAACAAGGGTTGCCTCCTTGAGTACATGCAAAAACTCATCTACCTATACGAAAGAAGAGGGGAGGTTCTATCGCTAATACTCTTGGATGTGGACAATATGAAGCAGATAAATAAGGAGCTGGGATACGATCAAGGCAACAGAGTATTGTTTCAAATCTCTGAGATTATCAGAATAAGCATAAGGAGAAGCGATATAGCTGGTAAGTACAAGGGTAGTTCCTTTCTTATCTTGCTTCCAAACGCCGATGCCGAAGGTGTAGAAAAGGTTGCGAGGAGGATAAGGAACAGGATAAAGGCTTTTCCTTTCAGGGTAGACATAAGAGTCACAATAAGCGTTTACAGCTTTGTGCCTCAAGGCGACAGGGCGGAGGAAATCTTAGACCTAATGGAGACGCATGTAGCATCCAAGAAGATGAGCGGAGGGGATGGCTTGGTGATTGTCGGCGACAGGCTTGAGAAGAGAACTGTTAATCATAAAGTTGTTATAGAGGCTTTGGAAAAAAGGGCAGTAAGACCGGCCTTCCAGCCCATATACAATCTGCAGGATAAAAGGGTCGAAGGTTATGAGGTGCTCATGAGACTTGTCAAGGAGGACGGCACCGTTGTTCCTGCGGGTTGTTTCATAGAGGACCTGCTAAAGACATCCCTTATTGAACCTTTCGAGGAGATGGTTATTCAAGAAGCTTTTTATAAGTTTAAAAGCTTGGGTCTTGAGGGTAGGTTGTTCATAAACTTTCCCTATAGTTTTGTCAACTTTATGGCCAAGGGTAAGCTCAAAGTTCTTGATTTTTACAAGGAAGTGGTGTCTCATGGTATTGAACCTTCCAGCATAGTGCTTGAGCTCTCTGAAGGAAAGATAACCGCAAGCACGGAAGATTTAGTAGAAATGGTAGAAGAAGTCAGGAGTTACGGCTTTGGTATAGCGGTTGATGATTTTGGCGTTGAGTACTCTTCCATAGAAAGGCTAATAAAAACAAATCCAGATATAGTAAAGCTTGACGGCTTTTTCTTGAGAGACGGTTATGTGCTCCGATGGGTTATCAAAGGGCTGAAGATGCTTAACCTAAAAATAGTAGCGGAGCAGGTAGAGACAGAAGAGGAATTAGAGTTAATAAAAGCTTCTGGAGCTGATATGGTGCAGGGTTTTTACCTTGGTAAGCCGCAGGTATTATGAAAGACTTTATCATTCCAGCCATAGATTTAAAAGAGGGTAAGGTTATAAGGCTCTTTAAAGGGGATTTTGAAAGAGCAAAAGTCTACTCAGATTCTCCACAGGATATGGCAAAGTTCTTTGATGATATAGGTTTTGAAAGGCTCCATGTGGTGGACCTTGATGGAAGTCTTGAAGGAATGCCCATTAACCTACCCTCCATCAGGCTCATAAGGAGGGCCTTTTCTGGCAAGGTGCAGGTGGGAGGTGGTATAAGAAGTTTAGAGGCCTGTAGGATTTTGAAGGAGGAAGGCATAGACTTCTTCGTGGTTGGCACCCTTGCCATCAAAGAGCCTAACACCTTTGCGGATATATTGAACCACTTTGGAAATTCCGTGATTCTTGCGGTAGACGCAAGGGAAGGCAAAGTGGCTGTGGGTGGTTGGAAGGAAGAAAGCACGCTTACGCCCAAACTTTTGGCAGAACTTTACGAGGATAAACCCATATGGGGATACCTTTACACCAACATAGACAGGGATGGAACCCTACAGGGTGTGGACCCAGAACCCTACCGAGTTTTTAAGAGTTTTACAAAAAAACCTCTTCTTGCTTCTGGTGGAGTTGCAAGCGTAGAAGATATTAGAAAACTCATGGGTGTAGTGGAAGGAGTGGTGGTTGGAAAGGCAATTTACGAAGGTAGAATAAACCTCAAGGAACTGTTATAATTCCTTGCTATGACAGGCGTAGTGCTTTTCAACATGGGGGGTCCAGACAGCCTCGAAGCAATACAGCCCTTTTTGTATAATCTTTTTTCAGACCATGATATCATAAGATTTCCAAGACCTTTACAAAAACCCCTCGCCTGGATTATATCTAAGCTAAGGGCCAAAAAGACAAAACATTACTATGAAGTCATGGGGGGTAAGTCTCCACAAAAGGAACAAACTCAGACACAGGCAAAAGCTCTTCAAGAAGCTCTGGGTGAAGAGTTCAAAGTAGTAGTTGCTCTCCGATACTGGCACCCTATGACAGAGGAAGCCCTCAAAGAGCTCTTCAAAAGCCCAGTAAAAAGGCTTGTGCTTTTGCCCCTTAACCCCCACTACAGCAGGACCATTACGGGTTCTTCTTTTAACGAGTTCGATAGGGTCTTTAGGAGACTAAAGGCAAGAGGCGTCTACTTTAACCTTACCACTCTGAAAGGGCAAGAAAAGGCATACTTCTACCCTTCATCCATACCCGTGTTTAGGATAAACTGTTATCATAACCATCCCACCTACATAAGGGCTATGGTTGAAAATATAAGAGAGCATTTGCCAAACTACCAAGAATACTTCTTTCTGTTTACAGCCCATAGCCTTCCGGTGAGCGTGATAAGAGAAGGAGACCCATACCAAAGACAGACGGAAGAGACGGTAAAACTCATAATGGGGCACTTTCCGGGCATAAGATACGCCCTGGGTTATCAAAGCAAGGTAGGACCCACTCGCTGGCTTGAGCCACTGACAGACAAGCTCCTGCAAGAGCTCATAGATTCGGGCATTAAAAAGATTGCGGTTGTGCCCGTTTCCTTTACCTGCGAGCATTCGGAAACCCTCTACGAGCTTGACCATCTTTACGGAGGCATGGCGAGAAGTAAAGGCGCAGAATTTGTGAGGATACCCACCCTAAAAACGCATCCTACCTACATACAAGCCCTCAAAGATTTAGTGCTTCAAACCATCTCAAGCTGTGAAAATATAAAGGGTATCTCGTAGTCTGCGGACTCTTTAGAGTCAGAGGCGTGCACCGCGTTTTTTCCCTTGTCGGTGCCAAAGAGAGCCCTTATAGAGTTTGGAGCTACTTTTCTTGCCTCGTTACTGTCCGTGGGGCCTATTATCTCCCTAACCCTTCTTATGGCATTTTCACCCTCAAGGACCATTGCAACCACTGGACCTGAGGTCATAAAATCCACAAGCTCATCAAAAAAGGACCTTCCCCTGTGGACTGCATAAAAGCCTTCCGCTTGGTATTTTGTGAACCTGAAGAGTTTAACTGCTCGTATTTTAAAGCCTTCTGATATGAACCGGTCGATGATTTTTCCAGTCGCACCTGCCTCAAAGGCATCTGGCTTTACTATTACAAGCGTCCTTTCCATGCTCTACCTCCTCTACTCTCCATCAAAAGATTGCAGTTCTTCCATCAGAGATTTTATTTGGTGCATTACTGCACCCAGAAGGTTTTCCACAGAAGAATTCCAGTAGGCCTCGTTAAAGACAAGCTCCTTCTGCGGACCCTCCTCATCTTCAATGTAGGTTATTATCACAGTAGGATACTCCACGCCGTCCTTTTCGGGCATGAGCAGTTCAACATCCACCTCCGGCGGTATGGCCATGGACTTTAGCTTTTTTGAGAGTTCTTCAAATTTCTCTGAAGGGTATTCCATTTTAACTCCTCAGAAGCGTCTCAAGACCTCTCCTAACGGAGGCATCCAGCACAAGGCTTGAGGTTTTGACGAGGAAACCTCCTATGAGTTCTGGGTCTTCCACCACTTCAAATTCATAATCTCTGCCTGTGAATTTTTTTATTGCAGTCTTTATCTTTTCCAGCTCTGGTTCCTTGACTTTTCCTGCAAGCACAAGCAATGCCTTGCTTACCTTCAAGAGCTTTTCCACTTCGTGGTCGTAAATCCTTTTTATTTCTCCCACAAGTGGCACCGCGTTTATGTCAAGAATATAATCAAGCACATCGTCTATTTCCTTGTTTATTTGAAATTTTTCTCTAAGAGTTTTCAAGAAATTAAGCTTTATATCCTTTGGTATTGTAGGGTTCAATATGAAACCTTTAAATTCCTTTTCTGATTTGTAAAGGTTGTAAATAATACTAAGAAGTTGTGAAGTTTTTGTAAGATCTTGCCTTTCCTTTGGTGTTTTTTCAAGAAAAATTTTTGCAATCTTCCTTACTACTTCCTGTCTTGATGTCATTCTTTAGCCTCCAGTTTTTTGAGGGACTTTTCTATGTAAGACTTTTGCACCTTTGGGTTTTTAAATCTTTCTTTCAACATCTGTGTTGCAAGAGCTCTTGTCTTTTCCGCACCATAACGAAATAGCTCTTCCTTTGCTTTCTTTAGCTCAATATCTATAACCTCCCTCGTTTTTTCTCTAATTCTTTTTGCCACCTCCTCGGCCTTCCTTTGCTCCTCCTCCTTTATGGCCGTTGCAGTTTCCTGAGAGAGTTTAAGCTGTTCCTTGTAACGTCTCTTGGCATCTTCAAGGCTTTCTTTTGACTTTTTTAGCTCTTCTTGGGCATCCTTTAGCTCCTTTTCTGAAGCAAGAAGTTTTTCGGTAAGCCCTTCGAAATACCTACTAAAGGCATCGGCCATGGGCCTTCTGCCAAAGTAGTAAACGAGACCAAGAAAAACCAATATGTTAAAGCCCTTCCATATTATTTCAAGGGTGTGGCTTCCTTCACTCATGCCACTTCCTCCAGAAACTTATCCGTTATTAGTTCTGCCACTTCTTCTATTTTCTCGTCCAGCTTTCTTTTTTCTTCCTCAAGGCTAATTCTTATTTCTTCTACCGCCTTCAATATTTCTTCTTGGGTTTCTGCCTCAATCCTTGTCAGAATTTCTGCCTTTATTTTCTCTGCCTCCTTCTTTGCCTGTTCTATTATTTGGCTTGATTCTTTTCTGCCCTTTTCCATGATGTCTTTGGTCTCTTCCAGGTATTTTTGTGCCTCCTCTCTTAGCTTGATGCTTTCTTCCGTGTTTTGCTGAGTTATGTACTCCCTTTCCTCTATCACCCTTGAATAGGGTTGTGTTAAAAAGCTTCTTACAAGTGCTACGAACACAAGAAAAAGTATCGCCTGAATGAAAAGGGTTAAGTTGGGATACATGGCTTGCTGTATATCCATAAAAAGCCTCCTCCACCTATTATAGCATATCTTCAATTTCCTCTATGAGTTTTATCCTCCTTTCGTGCCTGCCACCTTCAAAGCCCGTCGACAGCCAGGCCTCTACTATGGAAAGAGCCAGGTCGTCGCCAACTATTCTATCTCCAAGACACAGAACATTGGCGTTGTTGTGTTTCCTGCTCATCCTTGCCATGTATTCGTTTAAACACAGGGCTGCTCTTATACCCTTAAACTTGTTGGCAGTTATGGACATGCCTATACCAGTGCCACACACAAGTATGCCCATCTGGGCTTCATCCTTTTGTATAGAAAGGCATACATCCCTCGCAAAGAGGGGATAGTCTGTAGAATCCTTTGACTGGGCACCAAAATCGATTACCTTGTAGCCTTTTGATATGAGAAAGTCTTTTATTTTTTCCTTTAGTGGGTAGCCCGCATGATCTGAGCCTATGGCTATGCTTAGCATGATGATTAATTATACCCTTTGGACATACGCTTTTGAAAACCTTTTCTTCAAAAGAAGAAGGCAGTAAAGGCCAATATTTGCAAACACAAAGATATAGGTGAGTAAACTCAAGAGCTGTGTATCTATTCTTATGTATATTAGTTTTTCCAAGTAATGTATTATGAATGCGCTGTCGTAAGCTTGCGCGCCAGCCTTTTTTCTGAGCCATATTTCAAGGTATGTGAGGGGACAGTGAAGTCTCGTTATGTTAAGAAAAAGGGCAAAGAGTATACCACCAAGATGAAGCCATCCTAAGGCCCCCCGCTTAAGAGCAAAAATCCAACCCAAGAGCAAGAAGAGTATCCAGAGGAAGTGGATTGTTACCACTACGTGGGCAAGGAGTAGATAAAACTCCTTCATGAAGTTGTTAGTATGTCCTTAAGTAGCTTATTTACGAGCTGTGGATTTGCCTTGCCCTTTGCCTTTTTCATAATCTGACCCACAAGAAAGCCAAAGACCTTTTCCTCCCCAGACCTGAAGCGTTCCACCTCTTTTTGATTTTCATGAAGGACCTCCTCTATAAAACCTCTTATGGTGTCCTCGTCACTTAATTGCTTTAGGCCCTTTTCTTCCACCAACTGAACGGGGCTCTTACCGGTTGACACCATCTCCTTTAACACTTCCTTGGCGAGCTTAGAAGATAAGACGCCCTCCTTTATGAGTCTTACTAGGTCTGCAAGGGCGGTCGGCGTTACTGGCGAATTTTCAAGGTCTTTGCCCATTTCGGACAGCTGTCCAAGAAGGTCATTCAATAGCCAGTTGGCGTTAAGCTTTGGCTCTTTGTGATAAACCTTTAGGGACTCTTCAAAAAAGTCGCCAAGCTCCTTATTTTCTGTGAGGACCCTTGCAGAGTAATCATCCAGCCTGTATTCCTTTAAAAATCTCTCAAACCTCTCTTCTGGCATTTCGGGCATATTTTCTTTTATCTTTTCTATCCAATCTTTGGGCACCACAAGGGGGATAAGGTCGGGGTCGGGAAAGTATCTGTAGTCCTCCGCTTCTTCCTTACTTCTCATGGGATGGGTTAAGCCTGTGGAAGGGTCGAAGGTTCTCGTTTCCTGAACTACCATGCCTCCTGACATAACAAGTTTTATTTGACGTTCCATCTCGGATTCTATGGCCTTTTGCACGAACCTGAAGGAGTTAACATTCTTTATCTCCACCCTTGTGCCGAGTTCTTTGGAGCCCCTGGGTCTTATGGATAGGTTTATGTCGCACCTAAGCTGTCCTTTCTCCATGTCCGCACGGGAGACGCCCGCATATCTCATAAGGTTCCTCAGCTTCTCAAGAAACTCCCTTGCCAATTTGGGAGAATCTACATCTGGCTCTGTGACTATTTCCATCAGGGGTGTGCCAGCCCTGTTTAGGTCCACAAAGGTTCTTGAGCCTTCGTGGAGGTTTTTCCCAGCATCCTCTTCAACATGTAACCTCCTTATTCTTATTCTTCGGCCCTCTACTTCAACCCACCCTTCTACAGCTAGTGGTTCTTCGTACTGGGATATCTGATAACCCTTGGGCAAATCTGGATAAAAATAGTTCTTCCTTGCAAAAACAGAACGGTTGTTTATCCTGCAGTTGAGAGCAAGTCCAGCCCTTATGGCAAGCTCTACCGCCCTTCTGTTTAACACGGGAAGGCTACCAGGAAGCCCCAAGCATACAGGGCATACATTGCTGTTGGGCTCTACCCCAAACTCCACAGGGCAAGAGCAGAAAAGCTTGGTTTTCGTGTCCATCTGGATATGTATTTCAAGGCCTATGACCGGTTCAAACTCCATGCTTATAATTTTAGCATGCTAAGGCGTCTTCTACTTGCTACCACCAACAGGGGAAAGGCAGAAGAAATAAAAAGGGTATTCATAGGTTTTGACTTTGAGCTTTTGCTTCCAGAGAAGAAGTTGGAAGTGGAGGAGGATGGAAAGAGCTTTTTGGAAAATGCCTACATAAAGGCAAGAGCTTATTACGAGTTTTTTCAAATGCCTACCCTTGCAGAAGATTCCGGTCTTGTAGTGCCTTCTCTTGGCGGCTATCCAGGTATTTACTCCAGCAGGTTTTACAGTCTTGAGTGGGGTGGAGTGGAGAGGGTTGAAACTTCAAAGGACTTGGCAAACATCAAAAAACTCCTAAGGCTCATGGAAAACTTGCAGGACAGGAGGGCTTATTTCTTCACCTCGGTGGTAGTTTGCACTGGAGGGGCTGGTCTTTGGGCCGAAGGAAGGTGCGATGGACATATTATGCATGAACCGAGGGGGCATGGGGGTTTTGGCTATGACCCCATCTTCCAACCAGAAGGCTACAGTAAGAGCATGGCGGAGCTTGAGCCTGAAGAGAAGGATTCCATATCCCATAGGGGAAGAGCATTAAGAAAGCTTATGGAGCTTTTTATGGTGCTAAAATAAAGCCATGAAGATAGCCTTCGTGTCCACACAAAACGCAGTAAGAAGCATAATGGCAGAATCCATAGCCAAAAAACTGTCCAGGCTTGCCCTCATTTCGCCAGAGGTTTATTCTGCGGGTGTAAAGCCAACAGACAACATACCTGAAGAAGTTATTGAACTTCTTAAAGAGAGAGAATATCCCGTGGAAAACCTGCGACCTAAAGGTTTAGCGGACATCCCCTACGAAGACTTGCATATACTCATAACCTTATCTTCAGAGGCCAGGGATGGTTGTCCATACTCAGAAAGGCATATGAGAAGGGAACACTGGGTGTTAGAGGAATGTCACATCCCCAGAAGGGAAGAATTAATCAAGCTTCTTGAGCAGGTGGAAAACCTTATAAGGGGCCTTTTTAAAATAAGCTAACCTTATTCTTGCCATAAGAAATTTTTATATTAAAATTTAAATTGTAATGATAGATATCAGCAAGCTAAAGACCTTTGTGGCAGTTGCGGACCTTGGCAGTTTCTCGAAGGCGTCCGAAATCCTTTACATAACTCAGCCTGCAGTTACACAGCAAATAAAAGCCCTTGAGAGGATTGTTGGCGCAAGGCTTTTTCAAAGGCAGGGCGGTAGGATAGTGCTCACAGACGAAGGCAAGAGGATATACCAAATAGCCAAGAGCCTCCTAAGCAATTATGAAAACCTTATGGAGGAAATGGCTAAAATAAAGAAGGACTTTAAGGATACTCTCTTTCTCGGCATTAGCACCACCCTTAGCGAGTACAAAATTCCCGAGCTTTTGGTAGAGTTCCATCAGCAACTGCCAAACATTGCCATAAGGGTTCTCGTGGATAACTCCCAACACATAGAGGAGGCCCTCTCTTCTGGAGTTCTTAACATAGGAGTGATAGAAAGGGAACCCTCTGACAGGTTCAGCTCCATAAAATGGTTTATGGATGAGGTTATCTTTTTTACCTACCCTTCCCATCCCTTTTCCAAGAAGGGAGAAATAGAGCCAGAGGAACTCTACGATGTTGATTTAATCTTTAGAGAAGTTAGCTCAGGCACAAGAAAGGTGGTAAAGGAGGAGCTGGAGAGGCTTGGCATCATCTTTGAAAGGCTAAATGTAAGAATAGAGATTAACTGCGGAAGGTCCATACTGAGTATGGTCAAAAAAGGCTACGGCTGTGGCTTCCTTTCTAAGGGAATCGTAGAAAAGGCTATAGAAGAGGGTAGCATAGTGCCAGTAAAGATAAGGGGTTTCAACGCCGTTAGATGGTATTACATAATCTATCCAGAGCATGAAAAGCTTACCTTCCTTGCAAGCAGGTTCATGAAGTTCCTTTTATCCAAAGCCAGTTCTGAACTTGCTGTGGGATGAAGAAGGGTATCATTTTTGATGTGGATGGGGTTATAGTGGATGTTAGCCTGTCTTATCACTACGCCATAAAGCATACTGCGGAATACTTTCTCAAAAGGGAAGTGGATATAGAGGATGTAAGAAGGATAAAATTCTTGAGAGGAATAAACAACGACTGGCTTGCCACCCTTGAGGTTATCAAGGAGTTTGGAAAAGAGGAAAGCATGGAGGACATAATAAAGGTCTTTAACGAGTTTTATCACTCCCTCAGAGACAGAGAAGTGCTTATGCTTGATAAGGAGTTTTTTGAATCTCTCCGAGCTCTGGGCTACCCTCTGGGTATAGTAACAGGAAGACCAAAGTCAGACCTCCTTTACCTTTTTGAAAGGCACGGACTTACGCCTTACTTTGATGCAGTTGTGGATGAGGACACCATACCTCAAGAGGATTTAAGGAAGCCTCACCCTTATGCCCTACATCTTTGCGTTGAAACCCTTGAATTGGACAGTGGCGTATATGTGGGTGATAGCCTTGCAGACTGGCAGATGCTAAAAGACTACAGAAAACTCTATGCAAAACCCTTTGAATATGTCCATGTAGGCCACAGAATCAAGCCTGTTGGTGTTAAGGTGGCGGAGCCTGATAACCTTCTTGTGGCTCTTCAAGAGGTTTTGCAGACTCTATAAGAAGTATGGGTATGTCCTCTTCTATAGGGTAAAAAACCCTGCAGGCATTGCATATAAGGATATCTCTTTTCTCGTCATAGACAAGGTCTCCCTTGCACCTGGGGCATGCCAATATTTCTAAAAGCTCTTTGCTAAGCATCTTAGCCCTCCTTTATGTATTCCCAAAGCTCTAACACAAACCTTTTAAACTCCTCATAGGTTTTTTGACCAAGCTTTGTTGTTAACCCTTCTTCATCAAAAATCAGCTCTCCGGATATGGGTGAGAAGTCAATGTATTCTAAGTGGGCTACTTGGAGACCAAATATGCACATGTAATGCTGGGCCTCCTCCTTAAACTTCACAAACTCCTCTTCGTAAGGTTCTGAAATCCTTGTGGTCCAGTGGTAAGCACCACCAAAGGGATTTAGCCAAAACTCTTCCCCGGTCTCTACACAAAAGCTGGCCCTTTTTACCGACACCAAGTCCGTTAGGATCTCGCCATCGGGCATACTTACACCCCATACCTTGTTATTTCTGGGATTAATCAGAAACTCGACCCGCTTGTATTCTATCATCTTTAGCCGCCTACCTTGAACATCTCTATTTTATGGGGTTTTATGCCATCTTTTAGGAGTTCCAGTCTTTTTTCCGAATACCTGTCTTCCCTTTTGAACCAAACCTCCCGCACAAACCTTCTTATTTCCTCTTCACCTGCACCGGACCTTATGAGATTTTTTATGCTGTAGCCATCCTGGGCAAAAAGACAGGTTAAAAGCCTTCCATCCGCGGTAAGCCTGAGCCTGTTGCAATCACCACAAAAGGGTTGCGTAATGGAAGATATAAAACCCACTTCTGTGTTGCAATCCTTGTATCTGTACCTATCTGCTACCTCGCCCCTATAGCTTTTTCCAACGGGCTCAAGGTCAAACTGCCTGCTCAAGAGCTCAAGCATCTCCCTTGCGGAAAAGACGCTATCTATTGACCAACCGTTGAGGTTTCCCACATCCATAAACTCTATGAACCTTACCACAACACCCCTTTCCTTGAAAAACCTTGCAATGTCCACGATTTCTTTGTCGTTGATGCCTCTTATGACGCAAACATTTACCTTTACTGGCCAAAGCCCAACCCTTATAGCTTCTTCTATACCTTCTAAAATCTTTGAAACCTTAACATCTCTACCCACGAGTCTTGAAAAGACCTCGTCTTTGAGGGAATGGAGGCTTACGGTAACCCTTTTTAAGCCTGAGGACTTCAAAAGCCCTGCCTTTTCTCTAAGAAGAAATCCGTTGGTGGTAAGACTAAGGTCTTCCAGAGGAAGTGAAGATAGCATGTTTATAAGTTTTTCAAGGTCTCTTCTTAAAAGCGGCTCACCGCCCGTCAGCCTTATTTTTTTTATACCCAGGGGTATTACTGCCCTTACAAAGTCCCTTATTTCTTCAAAGCTCAGTATTTCTTCCCTACGAAAAAATTGATAATCCTCACCATCTGGCATACAAAAGCTACACCGAAAGTTACATCTATCGGTGACAGAAATCCTGAGGTCGTGGAGCTCTCTTCCAAGTCTATCCTTAATCACGCTCCCAAAACCCATTGGGATTTTCCATCTTTAAATACTTCCTTTTTCCATATGGGAACTCTCTTTTTTACCTCGTCCACCGCATACCTACAGGCTTTGAAGGTCTCATCTCTGTGCCCACCAAAGACCACAACGAGAAAGGATGGTTCACCCACCTTAACCACCCCAAGCCTGTGATGGATAAATACTTCCTTCACAGAAAAGCTCTCGAGAGTCTCCTCCCTAATCTCTTCCATAACCTTGATTGCCATTTCAGGAAAGGCTTCGTAGTCTAGCTCTGTCACATCACCATCCTCTGGTGCGGACCTTGCTATACCCAAGAAAAAAAGTCCCGCACCGCATTCTTTTGGGGCTTTGTATCCCGTCAGAATCCTTTCTAAGCCGATCCATTCCACACCTAAGTAGACCTTAGGAATCATAGCTATAATTATACGCCCCCTTTCTTTTCCTAAAATGACCTATCTCAAAAAGTTTTGAATTATAACTCCATACATTGGACTCAAGACTACCCCACATTCCCCTTCTAAAAATCAGTAAGTCATAGAGCGGGCATACACATAACGCAGAAGCATGATACCCTACATCCTGTCTCTTATACACATCT
>JAOAIS010000067.1 GCA_026414575.1 Aquificaceae bacterium
ACTCCATACATTGGACTCAAGACTACCCCACATTCCCCTTCTAAAAATCAGTAAGTCATAGAGCGAGCATACACATAAAGCAGAAGCATGATACCCTACATCATATGCTCACCGCCTTAGAGCTCTCTATCTTATATGTCACACACCCTCATGCCATTCACATAACCATAAGCTTTCCCCCCATACATCCTATGAGCTTTTGCTATTTTTCTAAACCATATTCTCAAGCACAGCACCACCACAAAAAACCTCCTTCAAGGCCCACCTGCCTTTCTGTCCAAAGACCCTTCCTGAACATCTCTTTATTCTCTTTTCCCTTCCTCTGTAGACCTTAGCCAATGGAAGTATAGCCCCATCCACTATCGACTTGAGCTTTTTAGAAGTCTGATTTTCCAAAACATGTATCGTCTGAGCCTTGAATAGATTCTTTCTGGACAAGTGATAAAAGAGTATAAACAAGACAATGATTTGCTCCTTGGGCGCGGGGGCTTTTTAAGTGAGGGTTTTTGCGCTTTTTTAATTTTCACCCAATACACTCCCCCGTTTATAATATAAAACTATGAGGGTGGCGGAATATGTAGAAAAGAATCTTAAGAACCTTGTGGAGGAAAAACCCGAGGGCTACACGGAGCTTGGAAAATGCACTTCTGGATGCCATTCGGTTAGCTTTTTCATCAAGGGAGGTCCGAATAAGGTAGAAGATGCGAAGTTTAAGGCCACAAAGAGATGCAAAAAGCTTCTCGCGGTTGCTGACCTTGTGGCAGAAAAGATAAAGGAGAAGGGTAGGGTGTACCTAGATGATGAAGAAGTGCTGGGGCATTTTCCTGAGGAGAAGGAGCAGGATAAAATAAGGGAAAGACTTAGTATAGTAAGAAAGGCTCTCGGGCTTTAGGGGTTATATAATTAACCCTATGGAGGTAATAAGGGTAAAAGTAAACGATGTAGAGTTGCATGTGGAAAAGGGTACCACCCTTGGTGAGGTTTTTAGGTCCATTAAAATAGATAAGGCGGTAGGAGCAAAAGCGGGCTCAAGGATAATAGATCTTCTTACCCCTATAAGAGAAGACCTTGAGGTAACGCCCATATTCAAAGAAGACCCAGAAAGCCTTGACATAATGAGGCATACCCTGTCTCACATAATGGCACAAGCTCTCAAGGAGCTTTATGGTTACAAAAAGGTTCATCTTGGCGTAGGACCAACAACGGAAGAAGGCTTTTACTACGATGTGGAGGTGGAGGGTCATACCATAAGCTCCGAAGATCTGCCTGCCATCGAAAGGAAGATGAGGGAGATCGTGGAGAGGAATTATCCACTTTTCAGAAAAGAGCTGGAAAGGGAGGAGGCTATAGGCTATTTTACTGAGCTTGGGGAAAAATACAAGGTAGAGATAATAAACAGGATAGAGGAGGGCGAAGTCATATCCCTCTACGGTCAAAATGGCTTTACCGACCTTTGTCGCGGTCCCCATGTGCCATCAACGGGTATGGTAGGTGAGTTCAGGCTTACCCATGTGGCAGGTGCCTACTGGCTTGGAGACTCCAAAAGGCCCATGCTTCAAAGAATATACGGCGTAGCCTTCTGGGACAAGGAGGAGTTAGAGGAAAGGCTTAGATTCTACGAGGAGGCAAAGAAAAGGGACCACAGAAGGTTGGGCAGAGAGTTGGAGCTCTTCCTTATAGAGGAGGAGGTTGGTGCCGGGCTTGTCCTATGGCTTCCCAAGGGCGCTATGCTCAGGAAAACCCTTGAAGACTACTGGAAGGAGGAGCACATAAAAAGGGGCTACCAACTTGTGTATACACCACATGTCGGTAACGCAAGGCTGTGGCAGACAAGTGGCCATCTTGACTATTACAGGCCCAACATGTTTTCCCCCATGGAGGTAGAACAGGAGGAGTACTTCGTAAAGCCCATGAACTGTCCCTTTCACATAGCGGTATACAAGAGCAAGTTAAGGAGCTACAAAGACCTACCCCTTAAACTGGCGGAGCTTGGCACCGTATACCGATACGAGATGTCAGGAGTTCTGCACGGTCTTATGAGGGTTAGGGGCTTTACGCAGGACGATGCCCATATCATATGCACCCCTGAGCAGGTAGAGGGCGTAATACACGAAACCCTCGAGTTTGCAGTTAGCATGCTGAAGGATTTTGGTTTTGAGGACTTTAGAGTTTACATATCCACAAGACCAGCCGATGCCATAGGCTCACAAGAGCAGTGGGAGCTTGCGGAAGGCTCTCTCAAAAAGGCGGTGGAAAAGATAGGCATCGACTATGAGATAGACCAAGGAGGTGGCGCCTTCTATGGACCAAAGATAGATGTAAAGATAAGGGATGCCATAGGAAGGCTCTGGCAATGCTCCACCATACAGTTTGACTTTAACCTTCCAGAACGCTTTGACATGGAATATGTAGGACAAGACAACAAAAGACACAGGCCTTATATGATTCACAGAGCTATCTTCGGCTCTTTAGAAAGATTTGTGGGCATTCTGTTGGAGCATTACGCGGGGCTTCTACCCTTATGGCTGTCCCCCGTGCAGGTCAGGCTCATACCCATATCCCCGGAGAAACATGGTGGTTATGCCTTAGAGGTAGAGAACCACCTCAAAAACAGAAACATAAGAGTTGAAAGAGACATGAGGGAGGAAAGGCTAAATGCCCGCATAAGAGATGCGGAGCTTCAGAAGGTCCCATACATACTAGTGTTCGGAGACAAAGAGTTAGAGAGCAAAACCCTTTCAGTCAGGAGCAAGAAAGAGGGCAATCTGGGCTCTATGACCCTTGAAGCTTTCACAAGCTTGCTTTTGGAAAGGATAAGCAGAAGGGAGTGATGTTAGGAAAGATTGCCGTACATGTCTCTGAAGAGGACCCTTCCTACCTTAGCTACATAAGGGACATAACCTCACGCTTGGATACAGTCCCCAACTTTATATATGTTGAGGAAGAAAACCTCCTTGGAGACCTGCTTGGCTTTTTTCCAAAGTCTTCCGATGTGGGACAAACCGCCATAGCTAAAAGTATAGGCGAGCTCTTCGGGGATTTTTACTTACATGCCTTTTCTGGCACAAGGGAGCAGACCATAAGTAGACTCCAAGAGGATTACGACCTTCTTTTTGTTAAATACCGCAGGCAACTCTTTAGGAGGTCTATGCCCGAGTGGCTTGTTTCAGAGACGGACAACTTAAGGCTCTGGGTTTATAAAGAAGGTGCGAGGTCAGACATAAAAAGAGTTTGCCTTCCTGTGGATTTTTCCAGCAGGTCTTTGAAACAAGTAGAGTTTGCAGAAGCCCTTAAGGACTTTTTTGATTTTGATTACGAATTAGTTTACTCGGTGAACACGGGAAGGCTAAAGGATAAGCTTGATGAAAGAGATTATCTAAAAAGCCTATCCGATAAGAAGGAGGAAGTAAGACACATGTACATGGATATGTTCGGAGAGAAAGGGCTAAACCTTGTGGTGCTTGAGGGAGATCCTTATAAGGAGATGGTGAAGTATCTGAACTCTTCCCGTTACGACCTTGTGGTGGTAGGAAGAAGGGGGAAGGGCATGAGAGAGAGGATAGGCAGTGTTTCTCTTCATCTTATAAGGAGTCTCAGATGCCCAGTGGTTGTCCTATGAGCCTTTTAGGGAGAATATTTCTTGCCCCTCTTTGTCCTTTCACCAAGACCGTCTTTAGAAGACTCTTTAACATTGAAGTTCATGGACTTGAGAACATTCCCAAGGGACCATGTTTGGTGGCAAGCAACCACAGGAGCCATTTAGACCCACCGGTCCTAAACAGCGTGTTCCCGGAGCCTCTAAAGTTTCTTGCCAAGGAGGAGCTTTTTAAGGTGCCTTTTCTTGGGATGCTACTTCCCCACATGGGAGCTTTGCCAGTCAAGAGAGGTTCTGGAGACCTTGAGGTCCTCGAAATTGCTATGGAGCTTATGCACTTTGGTTGTAAGGTGGGCATATTTCCAGAGGGGACTAGGGCGAATCCCGGGGAGTTTTTGAAGCCAAAGCTGGGCGCAGGCTTGCTGGCAGTAAAGAGTCAAAGACCAGTCCTGCCCGTATACATAGAAGGCACAGACAGGGTAATGCCAAAACATACAATTTTCCCCAGAATTGGACACCCTATAAGGGTTTTCATAGGTAGGGCTAAAGTCTACCACGAAGAAGACAGCCTCAAAGGCTATAGGAGGGTAGCAGAAGGTATAATGGAAAGCATAAAGGAACTCACCTATGCCAAAGGTCGTTAGTATAGTAGGCCATCACAACGCTGGCAAGACCACCCTTATAGAGATGCTCATACACGAGCTCATAAAGAGAGGATTTAAGGTTGGCTACATAAAGCATGACCCCAAGGGCCATGGCATTACAGACAAGGATGGCAGTGATACTGATAGGATTTTCAAGCTTTTGGATAAAGTGTCTCTCTTATCGCCCGGCAAGCTAACTCTCTGGGAAAGGAGGGAAGATGCGCCAATGGATGTGGTATATGATTACTTTTCCGACTGCCATGTGGTCATTCTTGAGGGATGGAAGTCTATGAAGGGCATCAAGAGGGTTGTTTTGGGAGAACTTGAGGTGGATGGTCTCAGGGTAGAGGGACCCCAGGACCTTCAAAGGGTCATAGATTATATACTGGAGGATTGACATGTGGGGTTTTATGGCTTGGGAACTTGGGAACAGGGATAATGGGCTTTTTGGCAAAATCAGGACATCCAAGGAGTTAATTGATGCCATCAAGGCTGATGCCCTAAAAGCTATTGAGCCCTTTAGAAAAAGTAATGGGAGGTGAAACATGATTTGCATAACCCATCTGGAGCTATGTCCTTTCTGTAAAAGGGTTGCTTTGAAGGTGTGCGAGTATGATGAGCCATATCCGAGGGTTGAGGTGGAATGTGAGTGTTGTGGTTATAGGGCTTATGATGTTCCCATGAGGCTTTCGCAGGAAGATTTTAGGAATATACTTGACAAGCTGGGTAGGAAGCTGATAGGAGAAATATGCGTAGACGATAGGTGCGCTTCTACTAAGGTCATAAGGCTAATAAAAGAGGGGAATTATGCGGAGTACCGATGCCTCGAATGCGGTTCTGAGTGGAATAGCGACGAGGTTCAGAGGGCGGTTGACCGAGTCAAGGGGGTCCAAAGGGGGCTTAAAAACGGAAACAGGATGATGGAGTTGCTGAAGGCTAAGGAGGGAGAATGTCCGCTGTGTGGGTGGGACATTGGTCATATGCATGTGGGTTACGCCGTTGCCATAGATTGTTTTGTGTGTGGTTATCATACGGATACGAGGGAAGAGGTTCCCAATGTGGACCCAACTACCCTTGACTGCCCCGGTTACGAAAGATCGGAGGAGACAGGCTGAGACTGCCGTATAAGGAATTTGTAAGGTACGAAAGCTGGAAAGAGCAATTTTTGAGGGATTATGACCGTATTAGCTCAAGGGATGCCGCAGAGCTGGTCAGAGAATTGGAGAAGATTTATCCTCGTGTGGATAAAAGGCTCATTATAGCCATTATTTCCATGCATGTGGGCGGTCATCAAAGGAGACTCGAAGACCCAGATATAGAATACTGGACCAACTGGGCGGGCATAAAAACATACAGAACCTTCAATTCTTTTCCTCAGCTTTCTGAGCGGGAGCTTGCCTTTGTATTCTATGCCATAGGCAAAGTCTTTGTTCCTCTGCTGTTACATGAGAGGGGTGTTAAATCGGAGAGTTTCAAAAACTTGACACCAGAGGAGCAGGAGAAGGCTGTAATGGAAGAGTTGGAGGTGGTTTGGGAGAATCACCTTATAAGAATACTTCAGGTGATACCCTTCCTTGCCCTTAATTCAAAGACCATGTAAAAACCTCCTTCCTGCGGTATTGCCCTCACCTTCCAGCCATGCAGCTCCGCTATGTGTTTGACGATGGCAAGCCCAAGACCCATACCTTTTGGATTCTCAGAATGGTATGGCAAGAAGATGAGTTCTTCTTTACCTTCCTCTATGCCTACACCGTTGTCCCTGTAAGCTATTTTTTCTTCTCCCAGCTCAATCCATACTTCCTTCGCTCCCCACTCTACGCTGTTATTAAAAAGGTTAAAAAGCATATCTCTGAACAATCTCTCGTCTCCCAAAACCCTCAGACTTCCATCAACATTCACCTTAAGGTCTTCATATATCCTGGCTACATACCTTATCAACTCACCAAGCTCCAACTCTGTGAATCTGGGCTCTACTTCAACCGACAGGCTACGAAACTGGTCTAAGATTCTTTTAATCCTGTTTAACTCCTCCAGCATCACCCTTGCGGTCTGTAGGAGATTTTCTGTCTGGCATTGGCCCTTTTCTAGAGACATTACGAGCCTTTCCAGATTAAGACTTATGGGGGTAAGTGGGTTTTTTATCTCATGGGCTATTCTCTTAACCGCCATCTGCCAGGTCTTGAACCTTTCTGCCAATATTGCCGCCTCCAAATCCTCGTATATGATTACTCTGCCCACATCCAAGTCTATGAAGCTTTCCTTTACACTTGCCTTTTTAGAAAGCTCTTCGTAAGCCTTGTTATTGAACACATCCCCTTCTCTTGAATAGAATACTATGCCTACTGGCAGGGCGTTAAAAAGTTTCGTAAGGGTCTCCTTTTCTCCTTTGAGCCTTTCGTAGAGTCTTTTTAACTCCTCCTTCATGGCTTGAAAGCTAACCGCCAGCTCCTGAATTTCATCCTTGCCCTGTGGTACCTCTATACCCACATCAAAGTTCCCCTTTGCTATTTCCCTTGACCTTTGGGAGAGTCTCTCGAGGGGCAGGCTTATGTGCCTTGCCATTAGATTGCCATACCATACCGCAGAGAGAAAAGAAACAAAGCCAGCAAGCACGAGAAAGTATACATATACACCCCCTATTATGTCTCTTGCCTTAACCATGTTTCTGAGTTCCTGGGCTGTTTTTCCCACATCCTCCAAAAGACTTATGACCGTGGCCTCCCTACGGATTCTAAGCTTGTATCCTTCCACGCATAATATTAGGGCAGCCTTGTCCGTGCTTTCTTTGCAGTTAGAATCTGCGGAAACCTCTTCTATAATGTTAAGGCTCTTCAAATCTTCCGCGTTAAATCCCTTAGCTTTCATGCTCTTGAATATTTTCCTGTAAGTCTCTGCCCTGCTTTTCTCTTCTTCCTCTATGATGAGGGCAAGACCCTCGGACTTTCTTGCTACCTCCTTGAGCTGACCGCTTATGAAGGATTTCGTGGATTGAAGTAGAATAATTGCCGTGACAAGATTGAAGAATATAAGTGGTGCTATTATGTACAACATAAGGCTGGTGGAAAGCTTACGCCTTAGCGGCTCTTTCCTGCCCGCAAGGTAAGTTTTTACAAATTTTCTTGAGAAGACCATAAAGACAACAATCAGCAAAAGGAGGTCAAGGTTTATCAAAAGCAGGATGATGGGATAGTTAATGCCCCATATTTCCCTTAGGTTGTCCAGGAAGGCTATGTTTATCGCTACGAAGGAAAGAAGGAAGAGGAAGAAGGCTGTGTAAAGCCTCAATGCATCTCCTTCTCCTTTATTATGTGCTGATGTTTGACCACCTCGCCTTCTGACCAGTATATGGTCATCTCCGCTATGTTTTCCGCATGGTCTGCCATCCTCTCGAAGTGCCTGGCTATGAAGGAAAGATGGATGGATCTCTTTATGTTTTTGTAATCTTCCAGCATGTAAGTTATTAGTTCTCTCTGCACCTGATGGTAGAGCTCGTCCACCATCTCATCTCTTTCTATCACCTTTTTGGCAAGGGCTACATCCCTTTGGAAGAAGGATAACACTGCATCCTCTATCATGATTTTTACGTTGGCAGCCATAAGACTGAGGTTTATGTAGGGTTTTAGCGGAGGTTCTTCTGCCAAGAGCATGGCCCTCTCTGCTATGTTCTCTGCTTCGTCTCCTATTCTTTCCAGGTCTGAGACTATCTTGTATATGCCCATTATGAGTCTCAGGTCTACCGCCTCTGGCTGGTATAGGGCTATCATCCTTATGCAACGTCTTTCTATTTCTACTTCCAGCTGGTCAATCTGGTCGTCACCCTTTATTATATCTTCCGCAAGTTCCATATCCTGCTTATTCAGGGATTCTATGGATTTTTCCACTGCATCCTTAACAAGGCCTGCCATCCTTATAACCAAGTTTTTCGTTTCCTCAAGTTCTTGAAAAAGTTTCATCATGCCCTCCTTTTAATTATAAGCATTTTAAGTATGCTTTGTTAAGATTTGATTAAAGCTCTTCTTTGGGCAACTCCACCTCTAAAAAACCACCATCCAGCTTAAGTATAATCAGAATTCTGTCCTTGTCCTTTCTCTTTTCTATCAGCAGAGGTTGACCGCTCGTAAGCACCTTATATGGCTTACCCCCTTCCACTATTTTCCCATTCTGAATTATTACCACCCTGTCCCCAGTCCTAATAGCCTCTTCTCTATCATGACTTACCATGATAGCGGTTATGCAAGCCCTTTTCTGAAAATCCTTGAGTTCCTTCTGGAGATTAAGTCTTAGATCTGGGTCAAGGGCTGAAAGGGGCTCATCAAGCAGTAAAAGTTTTGGGTTGCTGACTAATGCTCTGAGGAGGGCGACTCTCTGCTTTTGCCCACCAGATAGCTTGTCAGGTTTTTTGTCCCACAAAGCCTCCATGCCAAACCTTTTTAAGAGTTCAATAACATAAACCCTATCCCTTTTCTTCATACCATATAGTATGTTCTCGAGCACCGTCATATTGGGAAATAGGGCATAGTCCTGAAAGACAAAGCCTATACCTCTTTTCTGAGGTGGAAGATTTATACCTCTTTTGGTGTCGAGCCATACCTCCCCTCCTACTTCTATATAACCTTCTTCTGGACTTTCCAAGCCTGCTATGCATCTCAATAGGGTTGTTTTTCCACTGCCTGAATTTCCCAGTATTACTAAAAACTCTTCTTCCCCTACATCAAAGTCCACATCTAGCCAGAAGTCTCCGTCAAAGCCGTGCAGGAGCTTTTTTTACCCTTACCTTAATCAAAGGTTCCACCTCCTGTTTACCCCGTAAAGAAGTGCCAGACTTAGGAAGGAAAAGGCAAGGAGCAAAATTGCATAAACATGAGCGGTAAAATAGTCTATGGCTTCCACCGCATCGTATATGGCTATAGAGATTACTCTCGTTTCACCCTCTATGTTCCCACCTACCATAAGCACTACGCCAAACTCTCCTACCGTATGAGCAAAGGATAGAACAAGGCCAGTTAACACAGAAGCCTTTGCATTAGGCAGGATTACCCTTATGAGGGTCTCAAGTTTTGACTTGCCCAGAGTCCAACTAACTTCTATTATGTTTCTGGAAACGCTGCGAAATCCAGATACTAGGGGATGTACCATCATAGGAAGGCTGTATATGACGGAGGCCAACACGATGCCCTCAAAGTGGAAAACCAACTGACGGTCAAAAAGCCTGTGCCAAAGGGAGCCTATGAAGCCGTGTTTGCCTAAAAGTAGAAGAAGGTAAAAGCCCAGCACTGTGGGCGGAAGGACAAGCGGTAAGGTGGTAAGGGTTTCTATGAAAAGACCTAATCTGCTTTTAGTGTAAGCCAGATAATAAGCTAATGGTATACCTACTACTACGAGTATCAAAGTGGTCCAGAAGGAAAGTTTTAGGGTCAGCCAAATGGGTGCGTAGTTTATCCCTTCCATCACCTTTTATCGTCTGTTAGCATAAAACCATATTTTAAAAATATTTTCCTTGCCTCGGGAGAACCTACAAAATTATAAAACCTCTTGACTTGCTTTACTTTCAAACCCTCTTTTGTTATACCGTAGCCCTGTATTAGCTTTTTATGTCCTTCCTCTGGTATAAGCCAGTATTTACCTGCCTTTTCCATTTGGGGTGTTTTTGCAAGAGAGAGAGCTATTATGCCAAGCTCTGCTGTGCCTGCATACACAAAGCTGGCAGCCTGCGACACATTTTCCCCTACTACCAGCTTTTGTCTAACCTTCCGAAAAATACCGTGGTTTTCAAGGACTTCCTTTGCGGCCTTTCCGTAAGGGGCATGTTCCCAATTGGCTATGGCGATCTTCCTAACTTTTGGGTCTAAGAGAACTTCTGGAAATCTTGACAGGTCTAAATTTGTATCCTTTCTGGTCCATAGAACTATTCTTCCTACTGCGTAAACCTTAGGCTCAGTTACTATAAGGCCTTCCATGTACAGGTTCTGCACATACTCCATGTTTGCAGAGAAAAAAAGATGGAATGGGGCCCCGGCCCTTATCTGCGCATATCCCTTGCCAGAGGAGCCAAACACTAGGTCTAGCTTGTCCTCTGGATGAAGCTTATTGTAGAACGCTACTATCTCCCTTAGGGCATACTGAAGGTCTGCGGCGGCAAAAACCCTTATAACTTCTGCTTGACCAAGGTTCAAAAGTCCAAAGACTAATAATATAATCTTCTTCATGATGGGTGCGCCTCTTAAAACTAAAGTCTTTGTCTAAAGCTCCTTGCCTTTTTGTGCAATATATCCTCGGGCAGAATCTTCAATCTCCACATCTTAACACCTTTATTTCCACGTCCACCACACCATCTTTGAGCATGTCTAAATCTATGGCGGAGGCGTAAGAAAGGTCAAGCACCCTACCTTCCTTGAAGGGACCCCTATCAATGACTTTGACTGTCACCTCTTTGTTGTTTTTCAGGTTTCTCACCCTTATAAGGCTCCCAAGGGGCAGGTTTTGGCTTGCTGCGTAGTAGCCGTGCATGTCGTACCTTATGCCGTAAGGAGTATCTCTGCCATGGTAAGTGTCAGTATAGTAGCTTGCTTTGCCTCTTATGTATTCTGGGCATACCCTTATGTCATCAATACCACACCTCTGAACCTCAAGTAACGCAGGAAAGGGCTCCGCACCCAAAACACCTCTAAACCTCTCTGGCAAGCATATGCCTTCTAGTCCATCCTTCCTTAACACCCCTATGGTAATGCTCCTCCCCGTGAAAAGACTCTCCACCCTTACCCTGCTTCCGCTCTGCACAAGACCGCTGTAGGCCCTTTCCCCTTTGCAGTAAAGCCCCTTTGTCCTTATTAAATTGGGGCAGTGCACTGAAAGCTGTTTTCTTGGTTCAACATCCCTTATGGCTACAGAACAAGAAAATATTAGGGGAAGCATGGAAAGCACCAGTCTTTTCATAGCTTTCTGTATAGCATGGAAATTAAGAGCCCGTTAACATTCTGAAAAAGGCTGAAAAGGGCACCTGGGAGGGCAGAAAGGGGGGAAAAGTGCTTAAGTGCGAGCACCGCCGCAAGACCTGAGTTTTGCACGCCAACTTCTATGGAGAGTGTCTTTGCCATGGTTCTTTCAAAGCCTGCAAGAACCCCCACGATGTATCCAATGGCAAGCCCAAGGATGTTGTGAAGCATTACCGTTATTACTGCATCAATACCCACCTTTTCAAGTTTTCCTTTGTTTATTGCAAGAACGACGGCTATTATGATGCCTATGAAAAAAATCGCTAAATAAGGCAAGAATCTTTCAAGAAGTGCTAAGCCGGGCATGAACCTTCTAAGAACTAAACCACCTACCACAGGCGTTAGCGTTATAAGCATAAGGTCTTTAGTCATTTCTATAAAGCTCACTTCAACTCTCTTTCCTATGAAAAGGTATGTAAGCAGTGGAGTAAGCAGTGGAGATATAAGGGTTGAAAAAGTTGTCATACTCACCGAGTAGGCCACATCACCCTTTGAGAGGTATGTTATCACATTGGAAGCAGTACCACCAGGTGCTGAACCAACAAGCACCACGCCGAATAAGAGCTCGTCATTTAATTCCATCAATCTTGCTATGGAGTAGCCCAGCAGGGGCATAAGGCTGAATTGTAAAAATCCTGCATAGCCAATGATTAAGGGTTTTTTGAACACTCTTAGAAAGTCTTCGATTTTAAGGGTTAAGCCCATGCATAGCATTACCAAAGCAAGCATGTAAGTTACTGCGGGCTTAAGACTTGCAAAAAAATCCGCCGCATGCATCCCAAGAAGGCTAAAAAGGACAATGACTACAAGGCCAAGGAGGGCTTCCATATTGCTTATAATATATCCATGAGGCTTATTCTACTTCTTTTTCTTTTCCTGAGCCTTGCGCACTCCAATGTGGTGGCCCGCATAGATAAGGAAGCGATAAGCCTCGACGAGCTCAGGAAGGCTTTCAATGCCTACTGGAGAGAAATACTTCATCTTCCCATCGCAAGGGCAACTTCAAGAGACCTTCAGGAGTTCTTAGTGGAATTTGTTAGAAGCAGAATAATACAGATGGAGGCAAGGCGTATGGGCATATGGGTATCGAACCCAGAGATTGAAAGTTATTTGGAGAGGCATGTTGGTAGCACAAGACTAAGTAATGTGGCTAGAGATCTATTAATTACCGAAATCCTCAGCCAGAAGATAACTGACAGGATAGCCAAGGATATTGAAGTTAAAGAGGGACAGATAACCGCTTACTATTACCTGAACCTAAGGGACTTTAAGCTTCCCTCTCAGGTCTTGCTCGAGAGATATTCTATAGAGGGCCTCGACAAGGCTAACGAGACCTACTTTAGTCTTTTGCAGGGCATGACTATAAAGGAAGACAAACACGTGAAGGTCGGACAAGCCATGTGGTACTCTATACAGACGCTTCCGGAGGTCGTAAGAAGACAGCTCCACCCTTACGAGGTTGGCAAGACCACAAAACCTATAGAAGTTGGGGGCATCTATGTAATATTTAGAATCGCCGAGAGAAGAGGCAGTGGTATAATGCCCCTCGAGGAGGCAAAGCCTATGGTTAGGGAAAAGCTATTGAGGGAAAAAAGACAGGAGGTATTCCAAAGATGGTTTCAGGAAACTTCAAGAAGATACTCTGTGGAATTTTACTTTGGACAGCTTTGAGCTTTTCTAAAGCTCTTGTGGACAGGGTGGTTGCCTCTGTGAACTCTGAGCCTATTCTGGAGAGCGATGTAAGAATGGGAATGCTCTTTTATGAGATAAACAACAGAAAACAGCTTGTGGAAAAACTTGTGGAGGACATGCTTTTTTATCAATTCCTCGTGGGGAGGGGACTGCAGGTTCCTCAGGAACTCATAGATGAAGCCATACAGAACATAGCAAGAGGAAACAAAACTGATGTTGAAGGGATAGCAAGGGAGCTTGCCAAGGAAGGTCTTACCCTTCAGGATTTGAGAAGGTTCTTAGAAAGGGAGCTGTTGGCTACGCAGGGGCTTGGCGCTTTTCTGGAAAGGGAGATAAAGGTATCAGATATAGAGATAGAGCTCGAAGGTCTTAAGAGGGGCAGCATAACTGTAGTTAGGAATCTGGAACTACTCGTAGTGGACAAGAAGGAGGAAAGCAAGCTTAAAAGCCTTTTTGACCCAAAGAAGGAGCTATCTGATATAGCAAGGGCGATGGGCATTGGTCTGGAGAGATTAAGGGTGGCAAAGGGTGAGCTTGTGGAGGCGGTGGACAGGGAGGTTTGGAGGTCAAGAGTTGGCGAGTTGGTCATAGCAGAGGATAAGGACCATATATACATAGCTAAGGTCATCTCTCAGGAAGAACTAATGGACGGTAAAAGCTTGGAAGAGCTAAGGCAGGAGCTTATAGCGAAGAAGATGGAAAGGAGTAAGGCTGAGCTTCTTGAAAGGCTAAGAAAGAACAGCTTTATAAAGGTGCTCCAGTAGTTCGCTGAGGCTGTGAAAGACAAAATCTGGCTTAAAGCTAATCTTTTTTAGCTCTTCCTCTCTGTATTTGCCAGTTGTCATAAAAATGGTTTTTATGCCGAGCTTTTCGGCACCAATAAGATCTGTGTAGATGTCATCGCTCACTAAATGAACCTCACCTCCATCAAGACCTTCAATGGCAGAATCCATGAATTCCTTGGAAGGCTTACCTAAATTAGGCAGCTCCCCTTCATAGTTGCAGGCATGGGCTATCGCAAGGGCTATTGAACCAGCACCAAGAAAGTAGAGCCCATCATCGTCCTTTACTATTCTGCTTAGGTTTAAGGGAATTATTTGGGCTCTGTTTAGAAAAACGGCAGAAGTTGCCAATTTTAACTTTTCAAAGGTTAGGTTTCTGTCCTGGCCTATTACCACTCCATCAACCCTGTAATCCTGAACCACTTCAAAACCAAGACTTTTCAGGTATTCCTCTACTGCAGGCGTCCCTATAAATAACACACGCCTTATAAGTTTTTTTTTAAGTAGTTTTCCAGAAGGGATAAGGGAGACAAAAACTCTTCCTTATTTAGCGCTATGCCCTTTTGTTTCAGCGCTTCTACTATTTTTTCTGGCGGTCTTGTAGAGTTGTTAGAAACTACCCGGAAGGGTATTTGCGAACTTCTCAAGGCTTCAAGGAAAGAGGCGGAATCCGAAAAGGGGTTGAGGGCCTTGTCCTTTACAAGAACTCCATCAAGGTCCAGCAGTAGAATGGGTTTTTTCATTGTTTGAAGGGTATGCTTATCCAGAGCTCATCAAAACCTTCGCTTTCCCTTCTTATGTCTACCTCAATCTTTCTTACTTCAAACTGGGGGTATTTGGAAAAGACAGATATAAGGTCATCCCTTAGTTTCTCCACGAAGTTGGGAGGGAGCCCTTTCCTCTCGTAGGAGAGAACAAGGGTTAGCCTTCTCTTTGCTTCGTCTTTACTCTTACCTCTGTTAAAGAGGAAATCCCATAGCATGTCTATCCTCTAAATAACCTTTCTATAAGGCTTTTCTTTTCGCCGTACCTTACCATTGGCACATCCTCCCCTTCCAGTCTTCTGGCCATGTCCATTATTGCCTTGGAGGCGTTGTATTCGCCAGATAACACTATTGGTTCCCCTCTGTTGGTAAAGTCTACTAACTTTGGCTCTTCTGGCACTATGCCTATGGGCTGAGCCTTTAGTATGTCTACAATGTCCTCCACAGAAAGCATTTCTCCCTTCTTTACGCTTTCCCACTTTATTCTGTTTATGACAAGATAGTACTCCTTCTTTCCCATGTTTTCCAAAAGTCCTATTATCCTGTCCGCGTCCCTAATTGAAGAAACCTCTGGGTTTACCACCACAAGGGCAGTATCCGCTGGGAGCGCAGCTATCTGGAAGCCCTGTTCTATACCCGCCGGTGAATCTATGAATATATAATCGTACTCACCCGAATTTTTAACCTTGTTTATCATTTCTACCCATCTATCCTTGTCTATGGCGTCTTTGTTCTTTGTTTGATTGGCTGGTAGTAGCCACAGGCTTAGACCCCTTTTATCTCTTACCAAGGCTTTGTGAAACTCCGCTCTGCCTTCCAGCACATCCAGAACATCGTAGACTATCCTATTTTCGAGGCCCAGTATCATATCAAGGTTTCTTAGTCCAATGTCAGCGTCCACCGTGAGAACTTTTCTGCCAAGGCTTGCAAGGGCAGTACTTAGGTTGGCTGTTATTGTAGTTTTGCCCACACCACCCTTTCCAGATGTTACCACGAAAACTTTGCCCATTTAAATCCTCTCAAGTATTATATTACCATATTCAACTTTTGCTATCTCTGGATATCCTGGAGACTTTCTTTCCGCCTCATCCATTATGGCAACCCTTTTGCCTATCCTGACCTGTTGCGGCTCCATCTCGAGGGCAATAACCACTGCCTTTTCGTCGCCAAGGGCACCAGCTATGGCAACACCTCTGAGCTTACCCATTACTATTATGTTGCCAGTTGCCACCACTTGGGCATCCTTGTTGACATCTCCAAGGACAAGTATGTCTCCGCTGTGCTCTACCCTTTGTCCTGAGCGAAGATGTTTTTGAACTATTAAGAGTCTTTCCTTTCCTATGCCCGTCTTTTCATCGAATTTTAGCTTTTTTATGCTCTTTATGCTCTTTTCAGAAAGGGCTTTTTCTATCTTTTCCACCTCGTCCCTTTTTAGAATACCTTTTCCGTCTATTAGCACATAGCTACCTTCAAAAAGCTTGGAGGAAACCCTTTGTTTTATTTCTTCTATTAGGGTATTAATGTCACCCTTTTCCTTAACTTCTATTAACACCACAGGAAGAGTTATTCCCCTTATCTCTATCATCCTCTTCATGGCTCCGGGGGAGGGATTCGAACCCCCAACCTGACGGTTAACAGCCGCCTGCTCTGCCCGTTGAGCTACCCCGGATCAGCCCCATATAATATTATACATCTTGGTGGCCGCTTGGCTATATTATTTTTATCAACAGTGTTAAAAGCTTGGGATGGATGGATACTAGTTAGCCTTCTTGCCCTTTTCTTAATGGGCGAAACCATCATAATAAGCGTTAATGTGGTTCCCTATCTTATGGATTCTTATGGTACGCTTTCTATTTATAAAAAACCGTTCATTCAGCTTATGGTGTTCCTTTTTGGTTTTTGGCTTGCTACCCTTTTGGCAAGATTAAATTACAGATACTTTTTTGGGGGATCCTTGCCTTACATCCTTTTGCTTTTGTCCCTTTTTTCCCTCGTGGTAGTTTTGTTAAAAAAGTTCATATCCGGCAAGTCGGTAGAAAGATGGCTTTTTGGCTTTAGCGTCCAACCCCTCGAATTTGCAAAGATAAGCCTTATAATATTCCTTTCTTACTACATAGTGCGCAAGGGAAATCTCAGGCAGTGGAAGCATTTCCTGTGGGCCATGTTTTCGTCCTTCTTTATGGCTTTACTACTGGTTTTACAACCAGACAGAGGTGGAGCTTTGTTCATATTGATTATTACTGCCCTTTTGGTCTATGTGGGAGGAGTGCCCAAAAGGGTATACGCCGTAATGGTGCCTCTTATGTTGTTATTTGTGTACCATGTTATTTCTTCGAAGGGATATGTGGCGGAGAGGCTTTCTGCCTGGAAAGACCCCTTCTTAGATCCAGAGGACAGCGGATACCAGATTATTCAATCTCTTTACGCTTTGGCAAGGGGTGGTATCATGGGTGTGGGCATAGGTCAAAGCTTTCAGAAGATGGGACCATTACCCGCTTCCGATACTGACTATGTCATTGCAATAATAGGGGAGGAGATGGGATTTTTGGGTGTGCTTACGGTTTTATTGCTTTATTCCATTTTGGTTGGCAGACTCCTATGGCATTCAATAAGGGCCACAGAGCTTCTTGCCAAGCTTTTGCTCTTTGGTATTGCTATAAACTTTGCCCTTTCCTTTTTCTGGAATTTGGCGATGGTTTCCAATCTAATACCACCGAAGGGCATAGCCTTGCCCTTTATAAGTTATGGTTCTTCAAACCTCTTTGCGTCCTTACTCGCTTTAGGTATAGCCCAGTCGGTGATAAATTACAAGGACAGCACGAGCTTTAGTTTTTCAAGAACCCCTTCTACTCCAATGTTTACAAGGCAGGCTTGAGTCCCTGTTCTGCACCTTTTTGGGTTTGGTGAGCAGGGAGAGCAAGAAAGGTTGGGAGTAATGTAGTAACCTTTAAGGGGATAAAAACCGTACTGGGGAGAGGTGGCTGTGTATATGCTCAACGCTGGCACATTTACTGCGTTTGCTATGTGAACGGGGGCAGAATCGCAGGATATGACCGCCTTAGAGAGGCTTATGATAGATATTAGTTCTCTTAGGCTTGTAATGCCTACGAGGTTCTTTACCCCTGCATCTGCAAAAATCCTTGCCCTCTCTTTGTCCTTATTTGTGCCTATTACCACGGGGGGCAAGGGTAGTTTGTCGATTAGCTCCAGCCAGCCCCCCATGTGCCACTCCTTTAGAGGAAAATTGGAAAAGGGTGAAAGCACGAGGAAGTTTTCCGGCAGTTTAAACTTTTCCTTTACCTTTTCTATTTCTTCCCTGCTTACCAAAAGCTCGGGCATTCTATCCCAGACTTTTGCGCCAAGGGGCTTCAAAAGTTGTAAGTTTCTTTCTGCCTCGTGCATGCTCCAAAGGTGTTGAACCCTGTGTGTGTATAGCCAAGAAAGTTCAGACCTATCAAAGCCAATCCTAATGGGTATGCCCGCCAAAAAGAGGATCAGGGCGCTCCTTGCAGACACATGGGGACAAAGGGCAACATGAAATCCCCTTATCCTTTCTATCAGCTGAAGACTCTCTTTTAAACTCTTGTTGAAAGTTATAAGTTCTATATCAAAACCTTCAAGAAGCTCCCTTATAAAGGGCCTGCCCAAAAAGGCTATGTGGGCCTCGGGAAAACTTTTCCTTATGGATTTTATAAGTGGCGTGGTGAGAACCACATCCCCAAGATAGGCGGTCTGCCACAGTAGTATCCTCATTTAATGCCCGATATGCTGGCTATCTTCCACCTTTTTTCGTCTCTTATTACTATGAAAGTAAAGATCTTTTCAATACCATCCTTGTCTATTACTTTTACTATAACCTCCACATGCTTATCGTCTATTTTGCTTGTGTCAATTATTCTAACCTTTTTTATGCCTTCGCCCATTGAGGAAAGAAGACAGGCCAGTAACTCCGACTGCTTCATTTCTGTGAGCTGTATGGGCAGTTTAATGTCCTGTGACAGCGCATCTCTGAAGGGAGGGTAAAGTAGGTCAACCGCCTCTTTTCCTTCCCTTTCCCTTATGCTTTCTATAAAATTCTTTACCGTGTTTTTGGCCGATTTTTCTGGATTTTCGCCGCAGGCTCTTAGTGCCAAAAAGGCGAGTAGTAGCATTCCTAATATTAGAAGAATCCTTTTCATAGCTTGACCTCCTCTGTAAGAAATTTATGTATGGACTGCCCCGCTCTTTTACCTTCTGCAAGAGCTCTTACCACGGTGTCTCCTCCGTTTACCACATCACCACCCGCAAAAAGCCCCCTTATGGAGGTTCTAAGGTTTTCATCTACCTTTACAGTCCCGTCCTCCCACAGCTCAAGCCCGGGTAAGTCTTCGTAGGCCACGGGGTTTGCCTTCTGTCCTATGGCAAGTATTACGGAATCGCATTCTATGGTATGTTCAGAGCCTTCTACTGGAATTGGTTTTGGTCTTCCCCCCTCCTCTTGCTTACTAAGGACCATTTTTATGCATCTTAGCCCTATTACCTTGCCTTCCTTGTTGCCAATTATCTCAAGGGGCTGTGTTAGCCAATGCACTCTTGCACCTTCCTCCATTATGTGGTCCCATTCCTCCTGTCGTGCGGAGGAGGTTTCCCTTGTCCTTCTGTATACCACATGGGTTTCTATGCCAAGTCTGAGGGTAGTTATGGCACAGTCAACGGCAGTAAAGCCTCCGCCCACTATTACCGCTTTTTTTCCAAGGTTCAAGGGTGTTCCACTTTGGGGAAATAGGTCGCTTTTCATGAGACTTACTCTTGTGAGCACCTCTATGGCCGAGTATGCACCTTTTAGATGGTCTCCCTTTATACCAAGCCTTCCTCTGCCCGCGCCTACTGCCAAGAACACCGCATGGTACTTTTCCAATAGCTCTGACAGTTTTACAGTCCTGCCAACCACATGACCAAAGAAGAACTTAACACCGAGGTTTTTGACCTTTTTTACCTCCCATTCTATTACATCCCTTGGTAGCCTTGCGTGGGGAATGCCGTAGGTCATTACGCCACCGGCTTTGGGCAAGGCCTCAAATATGTGGACTTCGTGTCCCAGCTTTGCAAGGTGATAGGCACAGGCCAAACCGGCAGGACCAGCCCCCACAACAGCAACCCTATAGCCTGTGGGTTTGACACTCTTTTCATCGACTTCTACGCCCGATATCCTTGCAAAGTCGCCCACGAACTTTTCCAAAGCACCTATGTTTACGGGCAGTCCCTTATTTCTCTTACCCTTTACCGTATCGTAGTAAAGGATGCACGAGCCTTCACACTGTCTATCCTGCGGACACACCCTTCCGCATATGGAGGGGAAGGGGTCAGCTTCTAATATCTTTTTGTACGCCCCCAGCAGGTCCCCTTCCAGTATCTTCTTTATAAAGCCTGGTACATCCACGCCTATTGGACAACCCTTTATACACCTTTGGTCTGCATCCTTACAGAACAGGCACCTTTGGGCCTCATCGAGGGCAAGGCTGACCGAGTAACCAAAGGCGTACTCTCTAAAAGTTTTTACTCTAATTAAAGGTGGCATTATAGGTTCATGATTTCTATCTTCGTACCTTATGCGTTTTGCCATGAGTAGATTATTATATACATCAGGTATTTATATGGGTTAGATGATATGTGTAGGGGAATTACCGCTGATAACCCCCTAAATCTACCCAAAGCAAGAAAGCTACAAAATACACACCTCAAAAAGCCATGCCCAAACATTTACAAACATAGAGTATATCAGCAGTAAAGATGGGCTCTTTCCTTAGACTTAATCAGAAAGTTAACCACTTCAGGGCTTAACATCTTGTAGCTGACGGGTACTACCACAGCTTAAAGTCTATAGAGTGCTCTGAAAGCAGGTCAATAAAG
>JAOAIS010000002.1 GCA_026414575.1 Aquificaceae bacterium
GTCAAGCCATGGGAGAGCCGCTGCTTTTAGTTAAGCAGCGAGAGCGAGTTCCCTTTCGGGAAGTGTTTGTTTTGGCTCTTAAGGTTGCCACCCTGCCTGCAACCCTGTCCTACAGTTCCCGTCGAACCCATTCGCCCCCTCGGAGGGAATGTGCTTAAAATATAAATCCTGATGCCAAGGTTGTCAAGCTCGAGAAAGCTAAGAAGCATAAGAAGAAAATTAAAGCTGAGGAAGAAAAAGGAAAAAACACTGTTAGAGTTATACCAGAGTAGGTTGATAGAGTCCCTGAGAGAACTCAGGATACCTCTTTTGCTCATACACCTTTCCATGAGTGTGGGGACACTTGGCTATATGCTACTCTCAGGAGGCAACTTCATAGACTCCATATACATGACGGTTATAACCATTGGCACCATAGGTTTTGGCGAGATAGCCAAGGGTTCGGAAACCCCTTTGGGCAGGATATTCACCACCTTTTTAGCCCTCATGGGTATAGGGGTTTTTACTACCTCCGTGACCATAGTCATAAGGGTCTTCCTTCTTGGGAATGTTATAAATCTCTTAAAATACATAAGGATGCTCAACAACATAGAAAAGCTCAGAAACCATGCCATCATATGCGGTTACAACAAGACCTCCGCATGGCTGGTAGAAGCCCTACGCAAAAGGAGGGTTGAATTTGTGGTCATAGATGCCAAGGAGGAGGCTCTGAAATATATGCAAATTCACAACATAAAGTATTTCATTACAGAAGAGCCCTACAAAAAGACTGCCCTTAACGCAGCGGGCATACATAGAGCAAAGTATCTAATAGCCAACATGGAGGATGAGGCGAAGAACATAGCAGTTATTGCCACTGCAAGACTGCTCGAGCCAAACCGTGAAAAACTATTTATATATTCCACTGCACCTACCGACGGCACAGCCCAAAAGCTTGAGGAGCTGGGTGCTAACAAGGTCATAGTGCCAGACAAGCTAATTGCCAACAGGATATTCTCTTACATGCTTCATGAAATGGGGGGTTATGTCTCGGACCTTTTTGACCGTATAGCCTACGGAGAAGAGGCGGATCTTGAGATAGTGGAGATAAAGGTATCTGGCGGCAGTTCCATCGCAGGCAAAAAGCTAAAAGACATCGACTTAAGAAGAGTTTACGGAGTTACGGTCATAGGAATAAGAAGGTTTGACGGAACCCTTGAACTTAATGTCTCTGGAGACACTCAGATAGAGGAGGGCGACACTCTCCTTATCCTTGGCAGTCCTTCCAACATAAGGAAGGCTATGGATTTTTACAGGGAGGTTCTTGTATGAGGCTTAAGAAGATAATGACCGACTTTTTCCTGCTTATGGCACTTACCACCAACCTTAGCTTTATCTTTAACCCTAACCCTTACGAGCTTATAATAACGGTTATAGCCAACTTAACTGCCACCATACTCAAGCTGGGCGAGGGAAAGATTCTTGCTACAGAGATGACAGCTGCAAGCCTTGTGGCAGATCTTCATCTTATACCTGCAGCCTTTATATATTTTCTTGGTAATGTGCCAGAGGCGGTAAGCCTGGCCATAGGAGCTCTTGCTGCCAATGTCATATCAATACTTTTGTCTATTATAGAAGCCATATTTGGCTACTTATCGGAAGAGTGAGCTGTCCATCAGCTTTAGCTTCTCCTTTTCTAAGACTTCTCCGAGCTCCTTCCCCCTCAAACCTCTGAACTTTTCCGGGTCCACCTTCACGTATCTTAGCTTCTCCATGTAGAGTTTTACCTTTTCCCTGTGGTAGAGCATTAGGATGATTAGGAAGGCTAAAGGCTTTCCTCTAAGGGCAAGGTATATTTCAGAGTTTTTGTTGGTCCTATGGAGGTTAGAAATAACTTGGTGTAGGTTTTCTCTTAGGAGTTTATAGCTTTCCCTCGCCCAGGAGGGTGCGCTTATCTCTTTGAGGAATTCTTCTCCTTTTCTGACATTCTTTATGAGCAAAAGGAGGAAAACCCAGCCGTAGTCCAACCTTTCCTTTGGGAATTCAATGCTGTGCCAGTTTACTATACCCTTTAGCTCCTCCAACAAACTTTCCAGTTGATGGGTAAATTCAAAACCTTCCATTATCTGTTCAAGAATACGGTATTTCCTGTAGAGCCTTAGTATTTCTATTAACTTTTCTTCCCTCAAAGCCAATCTGACCTCGTTTAGGATTCTGCCCCTTGGCGACCTACCGATGAGTTGGGATTCCACTGCCTTCTTTAGAAGTTTTTCTGTCCCCTTGGAAAGCTTGAAGCCAAACCTTCCGGCAAACCTGAGAGCCCTCAAAATCCTTACGGGGTCCTCTACGAAACTCATGGGGTGCAAGACTCTAATGATGCCATCCTTAAGGTCCCTCAATCCACCAAAGTAGTCTATAAGGGTGCCAAAGTCCTCGGGGTTTATGGATAGAGCCATGGCGTTTATAGTAAAGTCCCTCCTTAAAAGGTCTTCTCTGAGGGCGGCCCACTCTACTACCGGGTAGGCACCTGGATGTGGATAGGTTTCTCTTCTTGTCGTTGCCAGCTCTAATTTGAAATCTCCTATCTTCATATGGGCTGTGCCAAAGGCTGGGAAAGTATGGGCATCCACACCCCAAACTTCTGAGAGCCTTTGGGCAAGTTTTATGGCATCCCCTTCTACAACCAAGTCAAGGTCCCATATATTTTTTTTCATAAGAAGGTCTCTGACAACACCACCCACCAGGTAAGCCCTATATCCCATCAAGCTTGCTTCTTTACCTACTTTTTCAAGAAGTCCCTTGATGTTTTCTGGTATGTTGAGCCTTTTCTCGGAAGCTTTTAGGGCCTTTATATGCTCCCTGTAGGTTTGCAGGAGGTCTAACCTTGTTATCACGCCGACTATGTTTTCTCCCTCAACTACGGGGATGAGTTTTTCCCCATGTCTTGAAAGTACTTCCTCCGCCTTCCACAAAAAGTCTTCTGGTTTAAGCATATGAAAGTCCTCTACTATAAAATCTTTCAACTTACCCTTGATTCCATGCCTTTGAGCTTTAAGAAGGTTCTTCTTATAGACGATTCCTATGAGTTTGCCGTCAGAATTGACCACAGGAGCTCCTGCAAAGTTTCTTTGGGAAAGCTCAAGGATTGCGGTTTCCACATCCATGTCTTCGTGTAGCAAGAAGGGCGGATGGCTCATGACTTCTTCCACCTTTAGGTGGACCTTTTCACCCTTAAGTATGCTTTTGAGCAGTTCTTTTAGCCTGTCGCCCGAGACGCCTTCAAGTTTTACTGCGCTGGCAAACTCATGTCCACCACCTCCAAACTTTCCAAGCACTTGAGAAACATCAAACCCACTCTTTATGGAGCGCCCAAATAGGTAGGTTTTTCCCCCAGCTTCCACTATGGCAAAGAAGGCTACAGACTCTCTTACATCCCTTAGCTCGTAGAGAAGGCTTAGTATGTCCGGTTTATAATCTTCCGTTTTGAGAACCACTATGCTAATGCGTTTTCCATCAAAGAAGAGACTCTCAAAGCTGGTCATGCTCTCCGACAGAAGGTCGATTTCCTCCTTGCTTATGCCACCGCTTAGGAACTTCCTAAGAAGCTGAAGGTTAAGACCCTTCTCCAAAAGCCAAGCTACTGCCCTTGCATCTCTTGGAGTGGTGCCCTCATAGGTTAACATGCCCGTATCCTCGTATATTCCCAGCGCCAGCAAGGTTGCAGAGTCTTGGTCTATATTCCTGCCTTTTTCCATTAGCTCTTCTACAAGAAGTGTTGTACAGCTTCCTACCATGTCCACCTTACCCTTAAAGCCTTTGGGAGCTCTCGGATGATGGTCGTATATATAAACTTCCCTTATACTTCCTTCAAAGCTCTTTAGGTATTCTTCGTAGTTATGGTTGTCCACAAGCACAAGGTCAAAACATTCAGGGATTGCATCCCTTAGTCGGAATTTATCCATAAAAAGACCAAAGACCTCACTAGCCCTTTTGGAAAGATAGCGCGGTTTGAGAAGATAAGCATCTTCATAGATTAACATGACGCCGTAAGCGGAGGAAAGGGCATCCAGGTCCGCACCTTCCTCGAGGAATATGAGCTTTTGCATGGAGTTAAAATTATATTGTGGAGAAGACTGTTGCTTCTTTCTTACTTGGTCTTTTGCTGGGCTTGAGCTTTGTGGAAACTACCTACAGGCTATTTATCAGGAGGAGTTTTTACTTCTTGATTCTGCCCTTTAAATTACTACTGTGGGCAATCGCTTTCCTAATGTGCTACCTGAAGGTTGGTATCTTAGGTTTTTCCTTGTGTGTATTCGGCTTTCTGCTTGGCTTTTTACTCATGCTGTCGCTAAGGGGGTTTGTAAAGAATGGAAGAGCTGAGAGTGTTTGAACCTCTTTTTAAAAATACCCTTTTTCAGTTTTTTCTTTACATGGCTCTGATTCAGCTCTTGGCTCAGGTGTTTTTAGACAGACGAATAGCCTTCTGGGTTTCCTCTGTTGGCACTACCATGATATGGCTCAAATCCTTCGACCCAACAACGCCTCTAAAGGCCTGGACCATAATTTTTCTTGTATTTCTTATTTACATGTTTCCCAAGGTGTTCCTCCATTTTAACCTGTTTTTATACCTTAAGGGTAGGAAAAGATGTCCGGACTGCTATAGCGAAGTTCACTGGAGGGCAAAGTTATGCCCTTTCTGCAAACATAGGTTCAAGGGTGTGGAAAAACCAGGTGAGGAGGATTAGATTTTTAATTTAAATAAAAGGGGTGTAAGATGGCTATGGTGGACCTGTATAAGGCCCTTAAGGCGGAAGTTTTTAGAATATTCTTGGAGGAAAGAGAGAGGAGGAAAAAAGGTATAAGACTGAGGCTCGAGGTCCAGAAGAAGACCTTTGACAAAGACAAGAGCCTGCATTAAAATATCTACTTGCTTGGAATAGGGGCGGTAGCTCAGTTGGGAGAGCGCCTGCTTGGCGTGTAGGAGGTCGGGGGTTCAAGTCCCCTCCGCTCCACCATAAAAAGCAAAGGGAGGAGGCAAAAAGTAGGGCATATTAAAAATAAAACTGAATACCCCTGTTATATTATCATTCTTTTGCAGGGGTTTATCAATATCAGAGTATACCTTAGGTTTTTTAGGCCTTCCCTTTCCGTAAATTCTTTGAAGCTGCAAGACCACTGGGTGTTAAAGCGCCAGGCGGACAAGCTACTCCTGAAGGGTTTTTAAATTTAACCTTTGATACGCTTCTAAGCTTCCTGCATATCGTCCTTCTTCCGCAGTATCTTCACGTTACCCCATGCATGATTGGACACTCCTTGATACGAAATTTGCGAGCTTCGGCTATAAATCCTAAATACCCATATCCTGAGCTTGTTCCTCCGTTAGATGCCTTTCTTCTTGGGACTCTCTCTGCAGGGATTCGCACATGTCTAAAAGCTCTTTGAGTCTTATGGGCGCTTCTGTGAGGGGAAGGGAGGAATCGTATATCTCTCCCTTGACGCCACACTCCTTAAAGGCTTCGTAAAGCATCTTCAGACCCTTTTCCGCCTCTGGCCCATTCCTACGCACCACCCATATCCAGTTAGGGTTAAGCTTGCCTTCTTTATGCAGGTCCCTTATGGCGTTGGCAACGCCCTCACCAAGGGTGACATCTATTCTCGTGTTGTTGGCAGTCCCCCCACACACAAGAACACCCCTTATGCCCGGCTTGGATAAGATTATGCGGGTTATCTTGTACATCTTTTCTGCGGGTGGGTTTCCTCCTATATCGGTAAAGTTGGCAGGCTTTAGCCCCATGGCGTAGGTGGTTTCTATGGTTACGGTGGAGCCTCCACCCCCAAAGGTCATCATGGCTATGTCCCCTTCCACCTCCACATAAGACCCCGCTTTTCCTCTATGGTCATCCCTGTCTATGAGAGAAGCCTCTATCTCTCTCTCGGTGGGTGGTCTTTTCATGGCAGTCCTGACTCCGTATATTTTGGCGGGGGGCACGCTGGCATCGTCGTCTATGGTTACCACCGCATCAAGGGCAAGCACCTTTTGCTTTTCTCCTACCTGGCATATGGCAAGGGGGTTTATCTCCAAAAGTCTTGCCTCTGCCTCCCAGAAGGCTTTCCACATATTGGCAATTACCTCCGAAAGCTCTCTCAAGAGACCTATATACTCCTTAGGAAGGCCAAGCTCAAGAAGGTAGTTTCTAACCATGTGGGGGTATAGTCCCTTGACGGGGTCTACGACCCAGCTTTTTACCTTTTCTGGCGGCACCTCTTCTATGTCCATACCTCCCTCCAGGCTAAGCGTGAGGACGGGGGCTCTTGCCTCTGTGGAATAGGTTATGGAAGCATATAGCTCCTTTAGTATGTTTGCCTTCTCAGTCACCAGAAGCCCTACGGGTATCTCGCCGTACACGGGGTAGTTGAGAAGGGCTTTAAAGGTTTCCACCGCTTCGTCGGGGTTTTTGCAAAGCTTAACCGCTCCCGCCTTGCCCCTTTTGCCCACAAGCACCTGAGATTTTATAACACACTCCCCCAGCTGTTGGATAAAGCTTACCAACTCATCGCTGAGATGGTCTCCAAACATGAACTTAGGCGTGGGGACTCCATATTTTTTGAAGAGCTTTTCGTAGGCCTCATACTCATAAAGATTCATCCCTTGCCTCCTGCCAAAAAAGTATGATAAGAATTATAACACCCACCATTTATTATGTAGGGTGAGAAATTACCTTACCACATGGCCTCCCTCTGAAAAAGCTTTAAGCAATGGCATAACCATACAAGTAAGCAGGGTTGTGTCTTTACGCCATCCGTTCACTGCCTTGAGACTCTTTACATGGCTTATCACTCCCTTTACCACACATCACACACCCATATTCATCAAACAACAACATGACAGACGCACCATAGTAGGGTTCCTCAAACCTTGCTCTCTTGCCATAATTAAGGCTGTATTAGTTCCTGTTTCTCTCCCTCCAGAAAACCTTCTGAAGTTTGAGTAAATTCTCTTTTGAAGATGTGGGTTTGAGTTTATGCTTGGGTTTATGAAAAGTTTGGTGATTGTGAAAGCTGGGGAGCGTGTTAGGTACGAGAGAATGAAGAGGGCTATAATTTTAGAAGGCTTACACCCATGATAGTGCTTTGAGATACTATTTTTAAAATTTCATTTTTGCTTGGGCATAAGATTTGGCATTATTATGATACCAGCTCTGTGCGAGGCTTTTTCCAGTGGCCTACTCCCTTTTCCGAATCTCTCATTCATCACATCTTATAATTATAGTGGTGCGCAGAGTCTATTTTGTGGTATTCGGTGTTTTTATATTTTTCCTTATAATCCTTGGGGTTTTCTTTTTTACTCTATCCCTCAACCTTCCGCCCGTAGAGACCCTAAAGGATTGGAAACCTCCTGTTGCCACCCTTGTTTATGATGTAAAGGATAGACCCTTTGGTGATGTTGCCATTCAGAGAAGGTACTATGTGGAGTTAAAGGACATACCACCTCATGTTAGACAGGCTTTCATATCGGTGGAGGATAAAAACTTCTATAAACATCCGGGAGTTGATCCCTTTGCCATCCTGAGGGCTCTTCTTGCAAACATAAGACACAAGGAGTTAAGACAGGGGGCTTCCACCATAACTCAACAGCTTGCCAGAAACCTATTCCTTACGCCAGACAAAAGCTTTAAGAGGAAACTAAAGGAAGCCTTGCTCGCTTTGAGGATAGAAAGGCATTATACCAAAGACCAGATACTGGAAATGTACCTTAACTACATATACCTAGGTCAGGGTGCCTACGGAGTAGAGGCAGCCTCAAGAACATACTTTGGCAAGTCTGTAAAGGAGCTGACGCTGGATGAGGCAGCTCTCCTTGCGGGTTTACCAAAAGCGCCCACCAGATACAACCCCTTCAGAAACCCAGAAAGGGTAAAGGAAAGGAGGGATTATGTGCTTATGCGCATGCATGAAAATGGCTATCTGAGTGAGGAGGATTACAGAAGGTTTGTAGAAAGGCCCATAAGGGTTAGGGCTGAAAACAGATACTACGGGATGGACTATTTTCTTGATTTTCTTAAGGAGTATCTTGTAGAAAGGTATGGCGAGGTAGTTCTGGCTGGTGGTTATAAGGTTTACACCACCATAGACAGGGATTTGCAGGAACATGCAAGGGAAGTTTTAAAAAGGGGTGTCTTAAAGGTTGCAAGAACCAACGGTATACCTTTTCTTCCAGAAGACCCCTACGATGTAGCAAAAAAGTATGAAGAGCAGAGGATTGAAGAAAAACCCGGAAAGGTTTACATAGGCAAGGTCCTTAGCGTGAAAGGTGGTAGTGTTGTTGTAGAAGTTAAGGACAGGCAGTTTGAGGCAGAGTTTAAGGGACATCCCATTGAGAGGGGCGATTATGTGTTGGTGAAGTTTTATCAGGATAGAAAAAGAAAAGAGCTCAGGTTAGAAGTCCTTCCAGACCTTCAAGGAGCCCTTGTTAGTCTTGATGTGAAAACGGGAGCAATAGTGGCTATGGTGGGAGGCTATTCCTATCTTAGAAGCCCTTTCAACAGGGCGGTTCACGCAAGGCGTCAGCCAGGCTCAGCCATAAAACCCATCATATACCTTGCCGCCCTCATGAAGGGTTATACTCAGGCGAGCCTCGTGGACGCAACACCCAGAAGCTTTTACGACCCTTCCACTGGCAAGGATTGGACTCCGGACAACTACGAGGGTGCCGAGTACGGAGAGATAACCTTGAGAACAGCCCTTGCCAAGAGCGTAAACACCGCCACAGTCAACCTTCTTGCGGATATTGGCTTTGACCTTCCCATGGAGATAGGGAGACTTCTGGGCCTTGACCTGAAGCCTTATTACTCTATGGCCCTTGGCAGTATAGAGGTTACACCTTTACAGCTTACTTCTGCCTTTCAAGTCTTTGCCAATCTTGGCGTCCGCTGTGAGCCTTACTTTATAAAAAAGATAGTGGGTCCCGATGGCTCGGTGCTTGAGGAAAATTCACCAAAGTGTGAAAAGGTGTTACCACCGCAAGAAACTAGGGTCTTGGTGGATATGTTAAGAGCCGTGGTCTTAGAGGGTACTGGAGCCTCTGCCAGTTCCATACAGAGGATAGTGGCAGGAAAAACTGGCACCACCAACGATTACATGGATGCATGGTTTGTGGGATTTTCTCCATACATAGTGGCAGGTGTCTGGGTAGGCTTTGACACAAAAAGGAGCATGGGAAAGGGCATGGCTGGTTCGAGGGCTGCCCTCCCCGTATGGATAGACTACATGTATGTGGCAAGCTACATACATCCTCACTCGGATTTTCCAATTCCTGAGGGTGTTGTGGTGGTCAACTGCCCTAAGCCTATGCTTTTTGTTGCTGGAACAGAGGGCGCATGCGGAGCTGAAGAGCAGAAGCAACCCAGTCAGGAGACGGAAAAGGGTCTTGAAGGTATAGTGGACCCCAAGCATCTTAGAAGGATGGAGAGTCCAAGATGAGGGATAAAACTACATGAGAGAGCTTTTGTTAGAGAGCACTTTTGTTAGCATAGACGTGGAAGCTACAGGTATAGATCCTTCCAAGTCGGATATTATTGAGATTGCTTGTGTAAGGGTGGAGGGAGGTGTCATAACCGATAGCTTCTCCACCCTTGTCAATCCTGGGCATTTGCTACCCCAAAGGATAACGGAGCTTACAGGTATAACCAATGCCATGCTTGTAGGCAAGCCCTGTATGGAGGAAATACTCCCAAGGTTTTTAAGGTTTGTAGGCGATAGCGTTCTTGTGGCCCATAGAGTGGACAAGGACATAGCCTTTATAGACAAATACTACAGGAGGATTTACGGAAAAAGGTTTCGCCCGCCCCACATATGCACACTAAACCTTGCAAAAAATTTACTACCCAACCTTGGAAAATACTCCCTTGGAAACCTTGCGGACTACCTGGGGGTGGATTACAGCAGGCTTCACAGGGCAATGGACGATGCGCAGACAACGGCCTTTGTTTTTCTTGAACTTCTCAAAATACTTTGGAACAGGCTTGGCATAGGGGACTACCTTGAGGTAAAGAAGTTTTCAAAGGGTTAGTCTTTTATGTAACATAGCTTTAAAGCTAAAACCTAAAAGTGTGCCATGGTAGGCTTTTTAAAAAGCAGGCTAAAATAGCATGCGTGAGCCAAGCTCAGTAAGTGGTTGGAAAGGCATCCTTACCTTTATGTGAAACAATCCCTATAAACCTTTTCAGCCTTTTTTGAGTAAAAATAGCCAAAGGGGCCATGACTTTCCTATGACACTAAAATGTGTGGGATTTTTTAGCGTTGGCGGTTAAGGGAATGCCTTCAGTGTTTGAGATTAAAGGCGAAAATGCCATAAGTAAAATATAAGCCAGGGAATACGCTAATTTTGAAGCCAAACATAGAATGCAGCCATGGTTTGTCCTTTAAATGATGACCATAAAAGCACTGAACCCTTTTTGGCAAAGTTCTGCAATTGGATGTAAGTAAAAATGACAAGGGCAAGAGGTCATAACCCTATCTTAAGAAAGTTGTGCATTCATACAATCAAGAGGACTCTCTAAATCCACCAAAGCAAAAAACTACAGCATACACACCTCAAAGAACCATGTACCAAAAAGTGGTAAACACAGAGTATATAAGCAATCAAGATTTGGCTTTTTTCCTTAGAATTAATCGGAAAGTTAGCTACATATTTCTACAGCCAAAAACCCACAAGCAAAAAGACAAAAGAAGTAAAAATCACATGTAAAGACACAAGCTATGATAAGAATAGCAGTTGACAGGGTATATTCTGGGGGGCTGAAACTTCTTTGGGCAATGCTTGATAAGGTCAGGTTCAAGGCTCAGTATTTTGTAGCTGACAGATACTACTGAAGCTTAAAGTCCATAGAGTGCTCTGAAAGTAGGTCAATAAAGCGTGTAGTTTTGACAAGCGATAGTAAGGCGAGAAGTTACGAAGGCATGCAGGAAGCTGGTAAGGGGGGGGTATAAGTTGGGACAGTTTGAGAGAAAAGGTAAAGGGGCATGACCGGGATGTAGAAGCTTATCAGGCTTTTTTGTGATTGTGCTTTGAGGCTAAGTTTTCATGCTTTTTTGCCTATATTGCAGAATTGTTGCCACATGCTTATTGGGGAATTTTTCAGAGATTCTCTCCAAACAAGGACCGCATAGCTGATATTCTTGGCTATTGGCTTGTATTTTATCACTTTCTTAGGGTGCTTATGAGCTTTGATACTATGCCCTCGTTGGTTTGAATGCCTTCGTCCTTTAACTCCTTGGCAAGTTTTCCTAAAAGGCTTCTTAAGCTTCCGCTTATATCCTTTGGCACTTGGATGCGGAAGGTTATTATGAGGTTGCCAGCACCCGTAGAAGATGGGTAGCCCATACCCAACAAGGTTTTTGTGGAACCACATTCTGTCCCGGGCTGAAGGAATACCTCTACATCCTTTCCGTCCAAACCCTTCACTTTTAGAGTGCCTCCGAGGACAGCCATGGGGAAGGATATGAATTTTTCTAAGTGCAGGTCTTTTCCCACCTTCTTAAAAACCTCATGGGGTTTTAGGCTAACCCTTAGGTACAGGTCTCCTGCCTCTCCACCCCTTTCACCCTTATGTCCAAAGCCAGAGACCTTTAGCACATCACCCTCGTCGGTTCCCGGTGGTATGCTCACCTTGACCCTATTCTTTCTTGCGACTCTTCCCCTCCCACCGCATGTGGGACATTGGTTCTTTATTATGTATCCTCTGCCCTTACAGAGAGAGCATGGTCTTGGAAAGTTGAAAATACCGCTTACCCTCCTGCCTGTGCCTTCACAAGCATGACATGTGACCTTTTCTACCTCGCCTATGTACCCCATTCCTTGGCAGTCAGGGCAGTCTGTCCATCTTTCGTACTCTATTTCCTTTTCTGTGCCAAAGCCTGCCTCCTCGAGGGTAAGCTCTATTTTGAGCCTTATGTCCTGTCCCCTTTTTGGTTTTGGCGGTCTTCTAACCCCTTGCCATATACCTTCCAAAAAATCCTGTATGTATTCCATAAAGTCCCTGTATTTTTTCTCGTCACCACTGTGTAATATTTGGTCATATTCCCGTCTTTTTTCCTCGTCAGATAGTATATGGTAGGCTTCGTTTATTTCTCTGAAGCGTTCCTTGGCGCTTGGGCTAGGGTTTACATCCGGATGCCATTCCTTTGCAAGCCTCCTGTAAGCCTTTTTTATCTCTTCCTTGCTGGCGCTTCTTTCTACTTGCAGTATACGGTAATAATCCTTTACTGGCATGCCTCATCCTCTGTTTATAAAAATATACCGTGTTAAAATTAAGAAAGGGCATGGTATTATTAAACCTCCTCCTTTTCCTGCTTCTGACAACCGCCGTGGCGAGGGAGATCGTAATAGCATCTGTCTACCCCATCTACTACCCCCTTATACGCATGGCGGAGAAAAATTTTGATGTGGATGTGCTCATAAAGGCGCAGGCAGACCCCCACCATTACGAGCTAAAGCCCGAAGATATAAAAAAGCTTGAAAAGGCAAGGGTCTTCCTTTACCTTGGTGTGGAGGGTTGGGAAAAAAGGGTTGCCAGAAGGATTCCGAAGGATAGAGCCATCTCTCTTGAGAAGGGTATAGACTTTATTAGGGTTGGCAAACATATAGACCCACACCTTTGGCTTTCCCCCAAGGCCTACGCTCAGCTGGTGGAGAGAATAAGGGATAGCCTCATAAAGATCGACCCTTCTGGGGAGGAATATTACAGGAAAAAATCCGAAGAGTTTTTAAAGAGCCTGAAAAGCCTCGACGAAGAATACAGAAGGACTTTATCTGCCTGTCAGAGTAAGACCCTTGTGATTACCCATCTTTCGACCGCCTACTTAGGCAGGGATTATGGTCTTGAGGTGGTCGGGCTTAGAGGGGTTCATGCCGAGGAGGAGCCAAGACCATCAGAAATCAAAAACATGTTGGATAGGGTAAGAAAGAACAAGGTAAAAACCATCTTCTCGGAAGTGGGTTACGATGAGAGGCTCGCCCTTAGACTTGCTCGGGAAACGGGGGCAAAGGTAATATCCATAAATACCTCCTTGTTTCCAGAAGAGAGGGAAGACGACTACTTTTCCATCATGAGGAGGAATTTAAAAAGACTATCAGAGGGTTTGAATTGCCAGATAAGGTAATCGAGGTAAGAGAGCTAAACTTCAGCTACAGGGATGAGCCCTTAATAGAAAATCTTAGCTTTGAGATATACAGGGGCGAGTTTTTTGGCATACTTGGTCCGAACGGCGCTGGCAAAAGCACCCTTCTAAAGCTGATGCTTGGTTTCTTAAAGCCCAAAAGTGGGAAAATAATGCTCTTCGGTGAAAGGCTTGAGAAGTTCTCTTCTTGGAGGAAGATAGGTTATGTGCCCCAGAGGTTTTCGGTAGAGAGGACCTTTACTGGAAGCGTTGGAGAGCTTCTGAGAGCCATAGCGCCAAAAGAAAGGGTAGGCTGGATTATAGCCTTTCTGCATCTTGAAAACCTTCTAAAAAGACCCTTTGTGAAACTATCGGGCGGTGAACAACAGAAAGTGCTTCTGGCTATGGCTTTGACCTCAAACCCAGAAATCCTCATCTTAGATGAGCCTATGACGGGTCTTGACATACATGCTCAGGAGCACATACAGCAGGTCCTGAAAGACCTCTCAAAAGAAAGGACGGTGGTGGTGGTTTCTCACGATGTGGGTTTTATAATGAGGAATGCTACAAGGATACTGTGTATGGGCATGCCCTTCTGCAAAGTGATAAAGCCGGTGGAGTTTGAGGGCATGCTCAAAGAGCTTTATGGACTCCACTAAAAAGCATGTCTATGCTGGTTCTACGCTTTTTATGTTTACACCAAGGTCTTCAAGAGCTCTCAAAAACTCCCTGAATTTAAAAACCCTAAAATCGCACAGGATTATGGTTCCTTTGTCTTCTTTGCTTCTCATGAGCCTTCCAACCCCTTGACGAAACTTTATAAGCGCCTTCCTTTTTTGGTATTCAAAGGGATCAAGACCCAAAGACTTTAAAAACCTTATGCGGTGAAAGGTTATTGGTTCTTCTGGGCTTTCAAAGGGAAGTTTTGCCATGAGTATGCCCTTTTCTCCCTTTATGTCCACGCCAAACCACAAACTGTCCAGACCCACAAGAGCCTTCAGCTTCCCCTCTTCCAAAGCCCTCACAAGGGTAGAAAGGCTCTCCTCGCCCTGAAAGGCAACATCCTCTTCCTTGTCAAAGAGTTTTTTGTGTTCCTTGTTGGTAAGCAGTACAAGCAGTTTCTGGTGCAGACTCCTAAGATACTTGTATGCGTTTTTGAGACACTTCTCCCAGTCTTCCCTTCTGCGGGGGTCTGCCCTGTATACGAGGAAGCTGACCCTGTTGTAGGGGAAGGTATGCTCAAGGCTGTGATACTCACCCTTTATGCCAAAGGTCTGCCTTACATCTTCTGGGTCTACGGTGGCAGAGGTTATGATGACTGCCCTGTATTGGCTAAAGTCCACATGTCCTGCAGGAAATATTGGAAAGACATGTAGCCAGTAGTTGAAGGTCCCCAGCTTTTTGCTGAATTTCCTCCCCACGAGGTAGCCAAAGCCTTCTGGCTCTTCCTTCATAAATTTGTGAAAATCCCTGACTCTCTGAACCTTCTTGTGGAGAAGCTCGTAGCTTTTTAGCCTTTTTATCCAAGCTTCTTCCTCCTCGGAGGGCTCTTCGTAGTTTGCCCTGAGCTCCAGATACCTTTCCCAGTCAAGAATTCCGCTTTTTAAGAGGTATTCCTTGAACTTAAGGCTCACGAACATCCTGCCCGTCAAAAAGTCTGTAAGCCTTGCTATTAGGTCTTCCCTTATCCTCTTATGGTACCCCAGGATGGGTAAAAGCAGTGTTTTTTCAAAGTCCTCACTGTAAGGCTTTAAACTCTCTATAGGCAGTTCCTCTTCCGCATCTTTGAACATGTTCTCAAAGTTTCTTACAAAAAAATCTTCCACCTCGAGCCTTGCATCCCTCATAAACTCAAGCACCCTCCCCATGACTTCTACTCTGAGGGTGTAGAGGGACACGCCATAGGTAAGACTACTCGTTACATATTTGTCGAGCTCGTGAGCTTCGTCGATTACCAAAACTCGCTCTTCTGGGTTTTCAAAGTCTTTCAGGCTCAATAGGGCATGGTTGACTACGAGTATGTCCGCGGATTTTTCTAACCTTTTTAGTCTGCCCCAATAATAACAGTCTTGCCTGTGCTTGCAAAGGTTTCTGTAGTGTGGGGTGCAGTAATCCTCATCCACGCATAGCTTTTCCCTCAGCTCCACATCCAAGCTCACAAACTCAAAGTCCCCATCCCAGCTACCCTCCACGGCCATTTGTAGCTCCGCAGGCAAGCTTTCTGCAGGAAAGTCTTTATACCTGTCAAGGCAGAGGTAGTTGCTTTTGCCCTTAAGCACAAGGTAGCTAACATCCCTGCCATACAGATAGGTATGGTAAGACCTTAGGGTTTCTATGTCCCTTCTTAGTTGTTCCTGAAGAAGCTTTGTGCCCGTGGATATTATGGCTTTTTGACCCCTTTCCATAAGAGGTATGAGATAGCCATAGGTTTTTCCAGTTCCTGTGGGTGCTTGTATGATTTTTATGGTGTTGTTGCCTTCCTCTATGGCGGATAGGACAAGGCTGAAAAACTCTTCTTGAACTTTCCTTTTTTCCAAGCCCTTTTTAAGCAGGAATTGGTATATTTGTAGCACTATATTAAAATTCTAAGACATGCAAGGCTTTCTTGTTACGGGGTGTGCTGGCTTTATAGGTTGGAAGGTCTCTGAAAAGCTACTCTCTCAGGGTCACGGGGTTGTGGGCATCGACAACCTGAACCACTACTACGACTTGAGGATTAAAGAGTACAGGCTTGATAGGCTTAAAGAGCACAAAAACTTCAGGTTTTACCATGTGGATGTGGAGGATCTCCCCTCCCTTGAGACGGTCTTTAGAGAGAACAGATTTGGCTGTGTAATAAACGAGGCTGCAAGGGCTGGCGTTAGGTATTCCATGGATAATCCCTGGGTCTACTTTAGCACCAATGTGCTTGGAACGCTTAACCTTCTTGAGCTTTGCAGAAGGTGGGATGTTGGAAAGTTTGTTCTGGCTTCCACATCCTCCCTCTATGCGGGCCAAAGCATGCCCTTTAAAGAGGACCTGCCAGTAAACACTCCCATATCCCCCTACGCAGCTTCCAAAAAGTCTGCAGAGGTACTTTGCTATACTCACCACTACCTTTATGGCTTAGATGTGTCTGTAGTCCGATACTTTACCGTTTACGGACCTGCAGGAAGGCCAGACATGAGCGTCTTTAGGTTTATAAAGTGGATGCTCGAGGGAAAACCCCTTGAGGTCTACGGTGATGGTTCTCAGAGCAGGGACTTTACTTATGTGGATGATATAGCGGAAGGCACCCTTTTGGCTACAAAACCGCTGGGCTACGAAATAATAAACTTGGGCAACAACCAACCAAGTAGCCTCCTTGACCTTATAAGACTCATAGAAAAATACACCAATAAAAGTGCAAGGTTAGAGCTAAAGGATTTTCACAAGGCTGACATGAAGGCTACTTGG
>JAOAIS010000031.1 GCA_026414575.1 Aquificaceae bacterium
GTGCATCACGTAGTTGCTGGCAGTGCCCGCATAGCCGTAATGGGGAACCTTGTAAGTAGCCCTTTTTATCTTTGGATGCTTTTCCTCAAAGTCTCTTATCTCTTCCACCGTCAAACCGGTTTTTTCAAGGACTTCTTCAAATTCTTCCCTTGCCCTTCTTTTTGCCTCTGTAAGTATCATCTGACACCTGGAGTAGGCATGCACCTCCGCATCGCCCTTTATCTCTATGGGTGCATAGAGAAGCTCAGGGTAGTCCCCAAGAACTTTTGCCATAGCGCCAACGGACATGGTGTTAGGAAGGCAACCGTAGGGCGAGAGCTCGCATATCATGTGAGCCTGTTTGTTCTTGTGGGCATATATGGCCTTGCCTATAAGCATGTGACCTTCGCCTCCGGTAAGCCTGTAGTGGAAGTAGGGTCTTGCCAAATCTTTGAGTCTTCTTTGGTCTGGAAGTGGATTTGGAATGTTGTTGAGGGCCTTCCTGAGCCTGTTGTATACAAACCTGTAAAGCCTTGCTATGCTTCTTATGGCAAAGTTTTTCAGGTAATATTTCTTTGTAAAGCCTTTTGCATCCTCCAGCTTAAAAAGCTCCATGTTTATTAGGTAATCCATCCATACCGCTATGGGCGGCGGAATAACCTCTGCTCCTTCCTTTTCGAGCCACCTTTTTATGTTGTAGTTTCCATCCCCCTCATGGGTCTGAAGCCAGAACTCACCGGTAATCTTTACCCTTGGCTTTACCCTCAGTCTGTCTACCTCAACCTCATCCCAGAGCTTCCTTACCTCCTTCAGGGCTTTTACAAAGTAATCGGTGAAAACATGCCAAACAAGAGAGTCTATCTTTTTACCTTTTATTGGTCTACTCTTTAGTTTCTCATAAAGTAGTTCTACACTCTCCCCAACTACCCTGTCCGTATTTCCCTCCCTTAACTCATAAGGTCTTATGGCATACTCCATATCCGTTATGAGGTCTCCAAAAAACATGGAATAGACAAGCCCAAAAGTAAGAGGCATGCTTATTTCAAGACCACCACCTGGTGCGGACTGCTCCATCTGCAGAAGGTCCAGAAGAAAAAGCCTGAAGTCTCTTAGGTTCATACCCTCAAGGACCCTCTCGTAAGATTCGTGGTACTGGCCAAACCTGCAAGGTCCGCAGGCACCTATGGTAACAAAGAGATATTTTTCCTTTAGGGCTTCTTCGCCCTCTTTTTCTTTTATATCCGTAAGGGCTCTCGCCAAATTCCCTGCGGTAAAGGTTGTGGGACAGCAGGCGCCTACATCTATAAACTCCTTACCTATGTCTAAATCCTCTCTTTCTATATTGGGAAGTGGTTGGCTTTTGTAGCCCATCCGTTCTAAGGAGCCTTGAATAAGTCTTTCGTGCTTCCATGTAAGACCTCCAAAGAGTATGGTTGTATGAGACCTTTCCTCCTTTGTAAAGGGCCTTGGTCTATAAGCTCTATAGTGAACCTCCCTTGTTTCCATGACTTGCCCTCCTTTAAGGGTTTTCTAAAATTTATACCTTTCCTTAGGTAGATTTTTATGCTTTAAATCATAGGCTATAGCAATGTTGGAATGCATAAAGGTCAACTAATGCGCATGTGGTATAATGAACCCATGAAAAAGAGAGTCGTCTTAGCCTATTCTGGTGGTCTTGACACTTCTGTCATGGTCCGCTGGCTCACCGAGAGGGGTTATGAGGTAATTACGTACACCGCCGATGTAGGCCAGGGAGAGGAGCTTACAGAAATACCCAATAAGGCGAGGTCTTCTGGGGCTTTGGAAGCCATAGTAGAAGACCTTAAGGAGGAGTTTGCCAAAGAATATTGCCTTCCCACGCTACGGGCTCTTGCCCTTTACGAGGGCAGGTATCCTCTAACTGCCAGCCTTTCAAGACCCCTTATAGCCAAAAAGCTGGTAGAATACGCTAAGAAGTTGGATGCCCATTTTGTGGCACACGGCTCTACGGGCAAGGGCAACGACCAAGTTAGGTTTGAGCTTTCTGTGTGGGCTTTGAACCCAGAAATTGAAGTGCTTGCACCCGTTAGAGAGTGGGAGTTCCGCTCAAGGGAGGAGGAGGTGGAGTATGCCCTGAATTACAACATACCCGTAAAAGCCACAAAGGAAAAGCCTTACTCCATAGATAAAAACCTGTGGGGCGTATCCATCGAGTGTGGTCCATTGGAAGACCCGTGGCATGAGCCTCCAGAAGACGCCTTTGAGTGGACTGTCTCACCAAAGAGGGCTCCCAATGAGGCGGAATATGTGGAGGTGGATTTTGAAGAAGGCACACCTTTAGCTATAAACGGCAGAAAATACCAGAAGCTCAGCGACTTAATCCTTGACCTAAATACCATTGCGGGCAGGCACGGCGTGGGAAGGATAGACATGGTAGAAAACAGACTTGTAGGAATAAAGAGCAGAGAAGTCTACGAAGCGCCTGGCGCTACAGTTCTTTACGAGGCTTACAGGGACCTCCTTTCTCTGGTGCTGGACCGCTTTACCTTCCACTACTTTTTGACCCACATCCCCCACGAGTATGCCAAGGTAGTCTACGAAGGTCTTTGGTTCTCACCACTGAGGTCAGCCTTGGACGCCTTTAACTCAAGCCTCGCTAAATATGTAAACGGAAAGGTAAGGCTAAAGCTGTACAAAGGTAGCGTGCGCGTGGT
>JAOAIS010000024.1 GCA_026414575.1 Aquificaceae bacterium
TTATGGATAGAGTCAAGGTGGATTATGGTATAGAATATGAAAGCTTGTGAGGAGGTTCACTATGGAAGAGATAATTGTGGGTAAATACGTAGTAAGAAGAGACAGATATTACACAAAGGACCACGAATGGGCATTGGTCAAAGGAAACAAAGCGTGGATAGGCATAACAGACTATGCACAGAAAGAGTTAGGCGATGTGGTCTATGTGGACCTGCCTCAGGTTGGTGAAAGCTACGAAAGCGGGGACACATTAGCCAACATAGAATCTGTAAAGAGCGTGTCCCCCGTTTATTCACCCCTCACTGGTACTGTCGTGGAAGTTAATGAAACCCTCAGGGATGAACCACACCTTCTAAACGAATCCCCCTATGAGGATGGCTGGATTGCGGTCCTTGAGCTCTCAGACCCTATGGAGGTGGAAGACTTAATGCCTGCAGAGGATTACGCACAACTTCTCGTAGAGATAATTAAGGAAGAAAAGAATGAGACTGTAAGGCTTGGGTTGCCAGAGGAGGAAGAAGAAAGGATTGAAGAATCTTTGGAGGCCTTGCCAGAGGAAGAATTAGGATACGAAGAAAGGGAAAGATAGATGTACATACCCCACTCGGAGTAGGAGACTCAGAAAATACTAAAGTTTTTGGGTCCTATCAGTCTGAAGCCTCGCAGGAAACATTGCAGGCAATTTTTGAGTATCAGAGTCTAATGTGTGAGCTAACCGGCATGTATGTTGCTAATGCAGGCGTGTACGATGGCGGGGCTGCACTCGCAGAAGCCATACTCATGGCAAGAGCTATAAGGGGCAAAGGTCTTAGGGTTGTGCTTTCTGAAGGTATACATCCTTACTACAGAGAAGTTTTTAAGACTTATCTTATGGGATATAAGGACGAGATAATTTTTAGCTCTCTGGAGAAAAGAGGATATACGGACCTAAATATGCTTGAAGATTTTGTTAAGGATGGTAAAGCTCATGCTTTTGCGGTACAGTATCCCAACTTTCTGCGTTTCAAAAAGGTATGAGGTACCACTAGTGGTGGGAGAGGGTCAACAGATGGATATCCCCTTGAACTTTGGTGGACTTTATGCTGGCTTTTTCTACACTAAGATGCCCGGTAGGCTGGTAGGCGAAGAGAGCCACTTCTAACATATGCGCAAACAAAACCTTATGGCTCTTGCCAATCTCCTTTATGTGGTTCTTCTGGGAAAGGAAGGCATAAAAGAAGTGGCAGTCCAAAGCCTTTCAAAAGCCATGTACCTAAAAAAATGCTCCTTGAGCTTGGATTTGAGGAGGTATATGGTGGAAGGCATCCTTGGGAGTTTACGCTAAAGCATGCGAGGGGGTTAGAGCTCTATCAAAAACTCTCAGGGCAGGTTTTCTCTTCGGATATAAGGATGCCCTGTTGCTTGCGGTAACCGAAAAAAGAACAAAACAAAAAATGGACACGCTTTTGGATGCTATAGTTTAGGTTTTTCTACTTCTCTAGGAGGTTCTTCAGATGGCTTTGCAAAGAGAAAACCCTGGAAGAGGTCTACCTTTTCTCCAAGAAACTCGAGTTCTTCTGTGGTTTCCACGCCCTCTGCCAAAACCTTTATACCGTTCTTGTTACACATCCCCACAAGGGCATTTATCACCTCTTGCTTGAGATAGTCTTTATGCACATCTCGCACTATTTCTATGTCAATCTTTATGATGTCTGGTTTTAGGTTTACCAAGCTTATAAGGCCAGAAAAGCCGGAACTCACATCATCAAGAGCAACTTTGAAACCCCTTTCTCTGTAGTAATCAAGTATACTCTTGAGATGTTTAAGGTCCTCTACCTTATGACTTTCCGTTACCTCAAAGACTATGTTGCCTGGCTTTAGACCATACTTTTGGACAACTTCCATGGTTGTGCGCAGGCAGGTCTCTGGGTTATAGATGCTGATTGGTACAAAGTTTATAAACAACATGCGGTCAGAAAGACCTTTTTCCCAGCAAGAGCGTATGGCCCTTTCTCTGCATAAACGGTCAAGGTATAAAACCGTATCCGTATTTTCTGCGCATTTAAAGAGAAATCCCGGTGGAATTAGAGTTCCATCCTCTCTAATGCCTCTCACGAGACACTCATAGCCAACCACAGAGAAATTCTTGTCCAAGATTGGATGAAAATGGGTTATAAATCTGCCTTTTTCAAGAGCCTCCAGATAATCACCGCAGGCCACAAGGGCAATCCAAAAACTCAAAGAACGTGCCCCTTTGACCTGGCTTGGTTTGAAGGCTTCGCCCGGTTGTAGGATCACGAGCCATATATTCTCCATTTCAAGAGGTGAAAGGATATTTCTCTTATGCAATTCTGTAAGAAAGAGCTTTAGACTTTCCGTCTCGAGGCTTACTACCTTTTCCTCCTTGTATTCCTCCACTAAGGCTTCAAGCATACCTCTTAACTTCTCGAGAAGTATTTGATTGTCTACAAGAAAAACAAGCTTTGCTGGCGCATCCTCCAAATGCCATAGACTGGAACATTTCTTGCACTCTTCCCCCATGGTTGTCGATATCATACCACCGCAAGCTAAGCCTTTCAACTTTTGCTTCTTACCAGCGGTAACCAGTCAAAAAGCCCACCACCAATAGCTTCCTATCATGAAAGTCAAAGTTAGAATCTATGTATCTATAACCCATCATTGCAGTCACATAAAGAGAGGGATGCAATAAATTCAGCTTTGTGAGATTAAAGAAAATGGCGTGCTTAGTCTCCCACACCCTCCTGCCAAATATAGGGTTTGACTTTTTATAAAAGTCCTGACCTAAGGATATGCTTGCGTTAAAAAGAAGAGACTTATACCTGCGACTGCCTACAAGCCCCAAGCTGTAGCCCGCATAAGAGCTGGCATCACCTTTTGCATGGGAATAATCAAAGTTCAAAAAGGGCGTAAGACTTGCACTTTCTTTTATGTACTGTCTGTAAGAGGTTCTTATTGAGGCAAGCAATCTGTCCCTTTTGAGGGATGGCACCCTACTTCCAAGGTCATCCTCCTCAACATCCGAGTAGAGAGCCTTTAAACCTAAGGATAGGGAGCCGTGCCAGAAGTTAAAACCCGCCTCGTAATCTCGCTGGTAGGTTTTTCTCCTTTCCTGAAGGAGAAGGTAGGGGTCCTTCCAGACCTTACGGATTGGGCTAAGACCAAGATAAAACTCGACCCTTTGGGTTAAGAAATCTTCTCTTTGGAGCCCTACCTAAAGAGAAGGGCTTTGAGTCTCGGGTGAAGACCTAAAAAAGTATGTGTTACCATCTCCTTTGAACGTTAGCTGAAGGTCCAACAAAGGCACGGCCCTCAAATGGGTATCCTCTGGTCCTCTCAAGTGGCTAAGGTACCCGCTGGCAGATGGGGAAAGATTATCCTTGCTCTGAAACATACCAAAGCCCAAACCTATACGATTTTCCGCATAGGATAGGATGGGCAGGAAAACAAGCATTAATACACTTTTCATGGCAACTTCTAAATTAGCTCCTCTTATCTACATTTTGTATGACCTTTCTTGATTGAATAAACACATCCTTTGCCAGCAGGTAAAAGACAGGAAGGCTTCCGGTTAGTGCCCATATGCCCGCAAGAAAGAGGGTCAAACCAAAGGCGTCCGAGAGGGCATACAGTTGTTGAAGCTGGTAGAGCATGGCTTCTGCCCTCTCACGAGCCTGGTGGGTCTGTAAAGAGAGCCCTTCTAATACTTCCTGTAGTTTAAGTTCAAGCCAATAGTGGTTTTGTATCTCCGTACTTCTTTGGAGGTTTTCTGAAGTAAACCTTTGCAGGTCGTTGGTGGCCAGCGCTGTGCCAAAGGAGCCCCCCACAAACCTTATGTAGTGCATCAGACTAACACCGAGGGTGGTCTTGTCACCTAACTTCTTAAGAGCCAGCTGGGTTATGGGAGCAAAGAAAAAGCCCATGCCTGCACCCATAGCTACAAGATAAAGCACCGCAGTATCTCCTGATGTGAAGTAGTTCAGCCTTGGGAGGAGAAAGAAGTTTACACCAAGATACAGGAGGGTAGCAATGTAAAGGGCAAGCTTTGGAGATTTTTTGTCGGAGATTATGCCAGCCATGGGCGACAATAGTCCGATGGTTAAGGCCATGGGAAGTATGGCAAGACCCGCCTGAAAGGTGGTGTATCCCTTGAGCTTTTCAAAGTAAAGGGGTATAAGATAAAAGACCTGATACATGGAAAAGCCCAGCACGAAGCAGTAGACCCAAAAGGCAAGGAGAAACTCTCTTATTTTCAGTATGGATGGGTCTATTAGCTTGTTCTTTGATAAGAGTTCAGACAACAAGAAAAGCAGGAAAGAAAGCAAGGATAGAAGGCTCAGATGTAGTATGTAGTCGCTGGCAAACCAGCCCTCCTTCTGGCCCCTTGAGAGGACAATCAGCAGGCTGACGGTGGCAAGGGAGACGAAAAAGTAGGAAAAAAAGTTTAGCTTTATGGCGTGGGTTGGCTTGTAATCTTTGAGGAAGAAGAAGGCAAGGGTGAAGTTGAGGATACCTATGGGTAGGTTTATGTAGAAAATCCAGCGCCAGTCTATATGTTCTGTTATCCACCCGCCCAGTGTAGGACCAAGGGCAGGGGCAAAGCTCACACCAAGCCCGTATATGCCCATAGCAAGTCCCCTTTTTTCCGGGGCGTAGGCCGAAAAAAGAAGTGCCTCCGCGCTCACCACAATAAGAGACTCACCAAAGCCCTGAACGGTTCTGGAGGCTATCATCCACTCGAGGGAGTGGGCCTGTCCACAAAAGAAGGAGGCGGTGGTAAAGAGAAAGAGTCCGAGCATAAAGACCTTTTTGAGACCCACCTTGCTCTCTAACCACTCTACCAGCAGTATGGCAGTGGCGGCGGAGGTCATGTAGGAGGTAATGACCCATTGAACACCATAAAGGTCAGTGCTTAGAGGTGCCATCATCTTTGGCACAACTATGTCCACTATGGTAGTGTCTAGAATCGCCATAAAGACTCCTATCATAAGAGAAAGGGTAAGGACGAGGCGCTCAGCAGCTGTTATGGTCTGATGAAAGGGTTGGCTCTCCGTCTTCATAACCTTTTGTCCTTGAAGGGCTTAGGCGGCGTGCTTTCTTCCCTTATGATTAGGCAAGCATGATGAAAAGGCTTTACATTGTTGGTTTCTCTTGGCACAGGGTTTATTCCTAAGACCGTTAGAAAACTCCCCTTGCACCTTTGGCTTCTCGCATAGCATACCGCAAGAGCCTTACATAGTTTGGCATGTACTTTAACCATCTTACTCTCTTTTTATCTCCACCCTTCCACCCATACCTATACGCAAAAGCCCCATGTCTCCCTTGGTTATTCTTATCTTCACAGGTATCCTCTGGACCACCTTAGTAAACTCTCCTGCGGATACATCCCTCGGCACAAGGGCAAAGGTAGCCGCCGAGGCTGGGCTTATCTCTTCCACCACACCCTCAAAGAGCCTGTCTGGATAGGCGTCTAACCTAAGGTAGGCTTTAGAACCTTCCTTTACGCCTCTTAGCTTTGTCTCCTCCAAAAGGGCTTCCGCATAGTAAGAGTCATCTTCTACCAGACTAAAGAGGGGTTGTCCGGGTTTTACCATGTCGCCGGGGCTTGCGAACCTCTTAGCAACCACACCACCAAAGGGCGCCCGAAGCTCGGTCCTCTTGAGGTCCAGCTCCGCCTTTTCCAACTGGGACTGGAGGGCCCTTATGTCAGCCTCAACCGCTCTTAGCTGTTCTTTTAATTCTTTGAGTTTTAGCCTTTCAGTCTCTGAGGACTTGACCTCCTTCTCCACCTTTGACTGCTGACTTTTTAGTTCCTTAAGGGCATCCTCAAGGGCCCTTTTTCTCAAAAGTTGTGTCTGATAAAGAGTATCCGCCTGCTCAAATCTTTGCCTTGGCACGAGGCCCTCTTTGAAAAGGTTTTCAAGCCTGTCCCTTTCCCTCTTTGCTTGCCCTGCCTGAAGTTCTGTTTCCCTTATCTGCTTTAGGAGTGCTTCTTCTCTAGCATGCGTCTCCCTCAAGGTGTCCTGAGACATGCCCACCTTGAGCTCCAGCTGTCTCTCTAACCTTACTATCTGGACTATCAGAGCTTCCCTCTGAGCCACAAGAGAATGAAGGCGATTTCTGTTGGTTTCTACGTTTATCCTGTAATCTTCTGGCTCTACTCTCGCCAAAAGCTCTCCCCTTTCCACTCTGTCTCCCATGTCCTTGTGTACTTCCAACAACCTTCCCCCCAACTCAAAGGCAAGGTTTACCATGCGGTCTGACCTTATGAAGACCGCCTCCGTGATGGCATATTCCATACGGTGTCTGACCCAGCGGTAGGAGAGAAAGCCAAAGGCCAAGAGCATAAGGAAAAGAACAATCGCACCGAGCTTCTTCATAGCTCGCCTACCTCTCGCATAAGTTCAAAGTAAGCCCTCAAAAGGTCGTAGTAAGTAATCACCCTTGCCTTCCTTGCCTGCGTAAGGCTTGCCTCCGCCTGAAGAAGGTCAGCCCCGCTTATGAGCTGGTTACGATACTGCTCCAGAGAAAGCCTGTAAAACTCCTCCGCAAACTTAAGGGCTTCATCCGCCACCTTTAGATTGTCTTCTGCGGTCTTGAGTCTTTCGTAAGCAGTCTTGACCTTTAGGATTAGCATTTCTTTCACATCCTTGAACTCTTCCTTCAGGCTTTTGCTTTCCTCCTCAAGGGAAAGGGTCTTGTAGTAAGGTCCAAGGAACTGAAAATTCAAGCTAATGCCCGCACCGAAAGAAAAAAAGCCCTTGGGTGAGAGGCTGGGGTTCTGGTCCGAGTAGTTATAAAGGGCTTCAAAAAAGACCTTTGGATAAAACTGGGAGAGCTCCGCCCTTTTTTGAAAAGCCTTCATTTTTAGTCTTTCTTCAAAGGCTTTTATGATAGGTCTTTTTTCCAGAGTAGTGGCAAGCAGTTGGTCCAGGCTGTAGCCCTTTAAGTCCAACTTGGGCGGTGTGAGGTTTTTCAGACTCTCTTCCTCTAAGCCTGTGAGCCTAGAGAGGTCAGCTAAAGCCACAGCGTAGTCTCCTTCCGCCTTTCTTAAGTCCCTTTCCACCTCCGCGAGTTTGACCCTCGCCTGAAGCACATCGGTAACCGCCACAAGTCCTTCCCGGAAGAAGGCTTCCCTCTGCCTTAGGTCTGCCTCCACAGCTTCCTTTTGCTTCTTTGCCACCTCCAAAAGCTCTTTTGCGGAAAGCGCAGAAAGGTAAGCCCTCATTAATTCAAGCTTTACCTCCAGCCTTGTCTCCTCGTAGTCCTTCTCAGAAATATGCACTTCGCCCTCCCCTATACTAACCCTTGAGCTTCTAAGTCCTCCATCGTAAAGGGTCTGCCTGATACCCATTTGATAGCTTTGATGACTTCTTTTTGAACTGCTCACCTCAAAAGCGGGCAAGCCTCCAAAGGGAGGTATGGTAATGGATTGTCTTTCCGAGTGCCAGGAAAACTTGTATAGGGAAAAAACTTCGGGAAAGTATAGCTGTCTTTCCGCTTTCAAGTTTAGGCGAGCGGACTGAATCTTATACCTTTTTGCCGCAAGCTTTGGGTTTTTCTCCTCGGAAAACCTTATAAGCTCTTCCAGGCTCATGGAAAAAGAGACATAAAAACCAAGCAACAGAAAAAGAATCAGTCGCATTTTAGACCTCTGAATATAAGCTCAAGCCCTTCTTCTGCCTCCTTTAGAACCTCTTCAAGACCTGCATGACCCAAAAGGAGCTTTTCCATGTACACAAGCCTCACATAGCCCACTATAAGGTTAACCAGGGTCTCCGCTTTTCCACACCTGAACTCCTTCCTTTCGTAGCCCCTTTTTACCATTTGGAAGAGCAATCCCCTTATGTCCTCCATATGCTTTTGATGGAGCTTGCGGAAGCTTTCCTTACTGCACATGAGCTCAAAAAAGAACACATAAGCTATGCGCCTATCTTCATAGCACTCTACCAAAAAGTCCCTTATGTGTCCTCTTATGGCTTCCTCAGAAGAGATCTCCTTGTTGAGCCATCTCAACATTATCTCCTTTGTGCGCTCTGCCATACTGTTTACCAGCCCCTCCATAAGCTGGTCTTTGCTTTTAAAGTAAAAGTAGAAAGCGCCCTTGGAGAGTCCAGCATACCTGACAATCTCCTCCACAGAGGTGTTGCTGTAACCCTTTTGAGAAAAAAGCTCCTTTGCGGATTCTATAATCCTTTCCCTTGCATTCATTGTGTAAGCCTCTCTAACCTTGCTAAGGCGGTGTTGTATTGAAAAAGGGTAAGGTAGTAGCTTTGCAGTGTAGCGTTGTAGGTGTTTGTAGCATCCAACACCTCAAGCTGTGTGGCCACACCAAAGCGGTAGCGCTCGGTGGAAAGTCTAAGACTTTCTCTGGCGAATTCCAAAGAAGCCTCCAAAGCCCTTATCTGGACCTGCAAAGACCTTATATCCTCAAGGGTTTTAGAAAGCTCAGCCTTGAGCCTTTGCTCCAGGTCCTTTAGGTTTTCTGCCTGTTTAAAGACATCTATTCTTGCCTGCGCCATGCTCGCCTCCCTTCCAAAACCATCAAAAATCCTGTAGTTTAGCCTAGCGCCAAAGGTGTAGCCATCCACCATATCCGTCTGGCCTCCAACCCTTGCGGTATTGCCCTGATAGTTGGCAAAGAAGTTAAGGGTTGGGTAATACTGGGACTTTTGAACCTCCACAAACCTTTCGGCCACTTCCAGGTTCTTTCTTGCCACCTTAAGGGTCGAGTTGTTTTTCAGATTATCCTGCGCCTCTGATGTCCTTGGTGGTCTGTAGTCAAGACTGCCCTGCGGTTCAGGGCTGTGGTCAAGCCTTAAAAAGGCTCTAAAGTCCTCTAGGCCCTTCTGATAGTCGGTCCTTGCACTTTGAAGCTGGGCCCTTGCGTTTTCAAGCTGGGCCCTTGCCCTTGTGAGCTCCACCTTTGGCACTACACCTGCCTCAAACTTTCCTTCAGTTTGTCTTAGGTTTTCCTCCCAGTATTTTAGGTTCTCTTCCAGAAGCCTTACCACCTCCCTTTTGTAAAGAAGCGCGTAAAAGAGCTGTTTCGTCTGAAATTCTACCTCCCTTAGGGTATCTTCCTTTATAAGCTCCTGAAGCTCTCTTTGGTCTTTTGCCAGCTTTAGACCTTCAAAGACCGCCTTGTTAAAGATTGTCTGCTCCGCCTCAAGGTTGTAGCTTTGCCGGTTCCTTGGTGTAAAGCCAAAGGCAAGCTCCTGGCTTAACCTTGTATAGCTGTAAGAGAAGTTAACCTGCGGCAGTATCCCCGCCCTTGCCCTGCGTATACCTTCCTCTGCCTTCTGAATCTCGAGGAAGGAAAGCCTAAGGGAGGTGTGGTTTTTTATCGCAACTTCCACAGCCTGCTCGAGGGTAAGACCCAAAGCCCAGAAAAAGCTTATTAAAAGAAAAAACAAAAGCCTCATTTTACCTCTACCTTTATGCCCTGCTGTAGCACATAGGCGTTTTCAAGAGCTATGCCCTCACCCTCCTTGAGGTCTCCCTTTACATAAACCACCCCATGACCTTGCTTTATGACCTCCACCTGCACCGGCTGAGCAGTACCTTCCTGCACCCTCCACACCACACGCCTGTTGCCCTGAAGTACCACAGCCCTTTCCGGCACCACAAAGGATTTTTCATAACCCCTTATGAGACTCACCTCTCCGTACATGCCAGGCTTTAAAAGACCCTGGAGGTTACTCAGCCTTGCTTTTACTGTTATAAGTCTGTTCTGGTCTGCCACGGGGGAGACAAAAAAGACCTTGCCTTCAAAGACGCCAAAGGGCTCTACCTTTACACTAACCTTGGAACCCTCCTTGGCATAGGGCAGATATTCCTGAGGCACCTGAAAGACAAGCCTTATGGGGTCAAGGGTCACAAGCCTAAAGGTCTGAGATTGTGGGGTTACATAGTCTCCCACATTTACAAACCTCTGGGCTATGTATCCAGAAAAGGGGGCTGTCAGGGTGGTTCTCTGAAGGTTTAGGCGTGCGTTGCCAAGTTGTGCCCGAAAGCTTTTGATTAATTCTTCTTGCGCCCTCAGCTGGGTCTTGAGGTTCTCGTACTCCTCCCTAGCTATGAGTTCCTTTTCGAAGAGAAACTTCCTCCTTTCGTAGACAGCCCTTGTGTTTTCGTAGTTTGCCTGCGCCTGTGCCAGCTGGGCTTCTATTTGTCTTACCGTATTTTCGTAGTCCGCAGGGTCTATGCTGAGAAGAGCCTGACCTGTTTTTACGGAGCTTCCTTCATCCACCATAAGACTCAGAACTCTACCACTCACCAGGGGCCTTAGGACAACATCCCTTTCACCCTCAAAGTAGCCCTTGGTGGTATACTCTATGGCCACATCCTCCGCCTTGACCTTGTAGAGGCCAACCACCACCTTCCTCTCCTGAGGTTTACTTTGGGGACTCTCCGCCTGCTTTTGGCAGGAGAACAAGGCAACTACCATTGCAAAAACTACGGCAGACCTTCCCATAATGAAAACCATTATAACATACTGACTGGTCGGTAGGTTATAATATACATACCATGCATAGATTCTTCCTGCATAGACCTGTAACCTCCTGGATGTTCATGATTGCCTTTATCCTGCTTGGTATTTACTCCTTGAGGCACATACCCATAGACAGACTGCCGGATGTGGACTTTCCTACAGTAACCATAGTGACCACCTATCCGGGGGCTAACGCCTATGTGGTAGATGTGAATGTCACCAGAAAGATAGAAGACCAAATAGCTACCATAAGCGGTATAGAAACCATATCCTCTGCCAGCTTTTCTGGTACCTCAAGGATAACCATAACCTTTTCTCTGGAAAAGGACATAGATGTGGCCGCTCAGGAAGTTAGGGACGCGGTACAGAGGGTTTTAAGAAGGCTTCCGGAGGGTGTTGACCCACCTGTTGTAAGAAAGGTGGACACTTCCCTTTCTCCCGTGTTTGTTACCCTTCTGCATTCAAAGACAGCAGACTATCAGACCATCGCCTACTGGGCTGACAAGATAATAAAGAGAGAATTTGAAAGGATAAATGGAGTCGGGCAGGTAGACCTTGGTGGCTTTAGGGACAATGTGTTGTGGGTGAGGATTGACCCAGAAAAGCTCTATTCAAGAGGTCTCGCAGTTCAGGATGTGCTCGATGCGGTAAGCAAAAACCATATAGAAGCCCCTGCCGGTGCCATATACGGCAAGGAGAGGGAATACATAATAAGGCTATACGGTAAGGCTCAAGATCCAAAAGAGCTTGAGGGTGCTTACATAAGAAACGGCGTAAGACTCAGAGATGTGGGTTTTGTTGAGTTCACGGAAGATGAGTTCAGGGGCATGTCAAGATACAAGGGGGAGCAGGCGGTAGTCATTGTTGTCTACAAGCAGTCCAAGACCAACACCGTCCAGGTTGTGGATGCGGTAAAGGCAAAGATGGAGGAGATAAACAAGCAATTGCCCCCAGGCATGAGGATGGATTATACCTTTGACTCTTCCATCTTCGTAAAGGACAGCGTAAGGGCTGCTATAGAGGAGATAATAATAGGAAGTCTTCTTACCGCCCTTGTTGTTTACTTCTTCCTTGGCAGTCTAAAATTGACCTTTGTGCCCATCTTTGCCATACCCATAACCCTTCTTGGAACAGTCTTTCTCTTGCACCAGCTTGGCAATTCTTTAAATACCTTCACCCTTTTGGGCCTTGCAGTGGCAGTGGGCATAGTCATAGATGATGCCATAGTGGTTCTGGAGAGCATTTACAGAAGGCGATATGAGGAAGGGCTTGAGCCATTGCAAGCTGGAGATATTGGAACTAAGGTTGTCATCTTCGCCCTTCTGGCTTCGACCGCCTCTCTGGTCATAGTGTTTATCCCCATCATATTCCTGAAGGGTGTAGTGGGTAAGCTCTTTGGTAGCTTTGCCCTTACCCTCGTTGTAGCCATAGCCCTATCCTACCTTGTGGCCATAAGCTTTACGCCTATGGCGGTCTCAAGGCTTGTTTTTGGAAAGCCACCCTCAAACCCCTTTACGAGAACCTATGACAAATTTGAGGCGCTCTTTGACAGGCTTCTGAGATGGTCCTTAGAACACAAAACGATTGTCATAGTGGCATCCCTTGTGAGCGTTTTCATCGGCTTTGGGCTTTTCAGGGCAACCAAGAAGGAATTCTTCCCTATCGTGGACGAAGGGAGGTTCCTCGTCAGGTTTGAAACGCCCACCGGCTCCTCCTTTGAGTACACCATAAGAAAGGCGGAAGAGATAGAAGCCTTACTCCTAAAAAACCCCTATGTGGACCGTTTTGGCATGGCGGTAGGGCAGGGCGTGGCAGGAAGGCCCGATGTTAACGGAGGCATGGGCTTTGTGTATCTCAAAGAGGGTAAAAGACCCCATCAGGCAAGAATTATGGAGATGGTTAGGGAGGAGTTTAGGAAGATAAGGGATGTAAGGATAAGCGTGGAACCTCCCGCCCTGGTGGGTCCTGGCGGTGGCAGACAGGTAGACCTGCAGTATGCCATAAGAGGGTCCTCCTTGGAAGAACTCCAATCCCTATCGGAAAGGCTCACAAGGGAGTTTAGAGGTAGGCAAGGCTACAGGGATGTGGATACGGACCTTAGGCTTAACGAGCCACAGGCGCAGATAAGGGTGGATAGGGGTAGGCTTGGGGACTTGGGGATAAATGTGGAGGACGTGGCAGTTACGCTTAATGTGCTCTTTGGCAAGTTCCAGCTTGGCACTTACGAGTTAGGTGCGGAGAGCTACGACCTTTATGTAAAAGCCTTGCCCGAGTTTTTGCAGAACTTGGAAAACCTAAAAAAGGTCTTTGTGAGAAATCACAAGGGTGAGCTTGTGCCCCTGAGTGAGCTTGTGGAGGTGAAAACCGCCACGGGATACAAGACCATAAACAGATACAACAGGCAATATTCCTTTACCTTCTTTTCCAACTTAGCCCCGGAAAAGTCCCTTGCAGAGGCGGTGGTGGAGTTAGAAAGCTGGCTGAGGAACAATCTACCGCCGGGTTACATCTTTGAGCCAGTAGGCCAGGCAAGGGAGTTTCAGAGAGCCTTTCAGGGTCTTGGCTTTGCCCTTGTTTTTGCCCTGGTGGGCGTCTACATGGTGCTTGCAAGCCTTTTTGAAAGCTACAGGCATCCTTTCACCGTAATCTTGATGGTGCCTCTCGCGGTGGCAGGCGCCTTTGGACTGCTTCTTCTTACAAAAACCTCTTTGAGCGTGCCTTCCTACTTTGGCATCATACTTTTGGTGGGCATTATAGTGCGGGACGCGGTGCTTTTCATAGAGCGGATAATCCAGCTAAGGAAGGAAGGCATGCAAACCAGAGAAGCCATACTTCAAGCAAGGAAAGAAAGGCTAAGGCCCATACTCATGACCACCTTTACCATAGTGTCTGCCCTTACGCCCGTAGCTCTCGGACTTACCGCCGGCGCAGAGCTAAGAAAACCCTTGGCCCTTGCGGTGATAGGCGGTATATTTACAGGACTACCACTGAGCTTGTTTCTTCTGCCCGTTCTTTACGAGCTCTTTGACAAAATAAGGCTAAGAAGGGCTTAACACCCCATTTATCCTGTCCGGTTTACCAAAGTAAAAGCCCTGCATCTTCTTTACGCCAAGGGACAACAGCTTATTGGCCTTACTCTCAGAGTCTACACCTTCCGCTATGACCTCTATCTTCAAACTGCTTGCCATATCCACTATGGCTTTGACCACCGAGGGTGTTTCCTCTTCCACTTCAAGGTTCTTTATGATGCTCATATCAATTTTAAGGCTATCGGGCTTTATTCTGTTAAGAAGCGTGATGTTAGAGTAGCCCACACCAAAGTCATCAAGGGAAAGCTTGAAAAGACTGGACCTTAACCTCAATATTTGGGACACAAGCGCCTCGTCCACCATCACATCCTGAGTCTCGGTTATCTCTAATATAATCCTATCTTTTCCCACGCCTTCTTTTTCAATAAGCTCTCCAAGAAGTTCAAAAAACCTGTTATCGTAAAGCTGTCTGGCAGATAAATTGATGCCTAAAGATACCCCAAACTCTTTACTGTCCTTTATGGCCCTTTCTAACACAAACCTACCAAGTTCAAGAATAAAACCGCTGGTTTCCGCATAGGGGATGAACTCTCTTGGTGATACATTGCCAAGATAGGGACTATGCCATCTAAGAAGTGCCTCGTAATAAAGGGGGGACATGGTTTCTAAGTCAAACACTGGCTGATAAACCAAATAGAACTCTCCCTTGTCCAGAGCCCCTTTCATGTATAGAAGTATTTCCTTTTTCCTCTTTTCCTTTTCTTCCTCCTCCTTACTGAAGAAGACTATGGCATTCTTTGTAGTTCCTTTGCCCCTGTAAAGGGCTATGTCACACTCTTTGAGAATATCGTAAAAAGGAGAAGAGCCATCTGTTTTAAGGCTATAACCTATAGACAGGCTTATATTTATCTCAACACCCTTTATCAAATACTTTTCCGACAAGGCACCTTTGATGCTTTCTAACTCTTCCCTGAGGCCTATATGGCTTTCTGCCTCTCCCATAAGGAGAAACTCATCTCCACCAAACCTACCCGCGTAGAAACCCCTTTTCTTTCCCTCTTCGAGAAGCCTTTTGGAAAACTCTACAAGAAGCATGTCACCAAAATCGTGACCAAAAAGGTCGTTTATATCCTTGAAGTTGTCTAAATCTATCAGAGCCATAAAGATGGGTCTCTTGGCGTTTAAAAGTTCACCCTCGTAGAGGCTTTCCATCTTTCTCCTGTTGTATAGACCCGTGAGGTGGTCGGTGTTGGCAAGCTTCCATATGGTCTCCCATGCCTCGTTTATCGCCCTTTTTATCGTGGCAAACTCGTTTTTACCATCTCCAGACATCTTTTCTGTGCTTCCCTCCTTCGAGGAAGACGCTTTCAAGAAGGTAAGTATTTGGTCAAGCTCTTTTATTATCAGGCTGTCTGTGAAAAGATAAAGGATATAGGTTATTAGGCTCAAAACCAGCACATTGAGTAGGAACTTTTTCATGAGCATTAAATTGGCCTCTTTGAACTCCCTCTCTAAGTTAAAAACCACATGAACCGCACCTTCTACATTCTGGGCATAAAGGACCTTATAAATACACACTATCCTAACATCCTGCATACTGCATCCCTTCCATTTGTTTGGCTTGTCGTAGATGCTCCCCTTAAGCTCCCTTTTTGAGGAGGACACTACAACATTCCTGTGGTCAACAAGAGCTATCAACTCTATGTTTTCCTGCGCGGAGTAGGTAGCTATGACCTTGTCTACCATCTCCATATGCTCCTTTGCAAGCAGGAATTCAAGAATTTGCTGGATGTTGTCACCCACTATCTTGGCGTTGTCCATGTAGGTAAGCCTTATCTTATCTAAAGTTTGGCTTCTTTCGGTGTGGTACTGGAACAGGATTAGTATGAAAAGACCCACAAACATAAAAACTGGGTATAAAATCCTTATGGGGATGTTTTTAATTAGCCTCATAAAGCCTTCTCACAATTTTCTCGTCTAACAAAACGCTACAGTTGAGATCTTTGCTGAGCATGTTTTTAGACTTCATCGCATCGCAGATGCGCTCGATATTATTCTTCATAATATCCGAGAGGAGCATCTTCTTGTTTTCCAAAAAATCTGGCAATCTAACACCGTCAAAGCTCTTGGCAATCTCTTCTGGAGTTAGTCCCAACCTTCGAGACATCATTGTATAGGCCATCCCCCTGTTCTTGTCGTAGTATTCGTATGCTCTAAAGTAGCCATCCAACAAACCCTTTAGAGCTTCCACCTGTTTTGTGAGGGAAACATCTACCACCAGCACATCCACTATCTCACCGGGAATATCCCTGCTTGAAAAGATAACATGCCCGCCTTCCTTTAATATTTTACTCTTTTCTGGCTCGAAGGTTATAACCAAATCCACATCCCCCTTAACAAAGGCATTATAATGCTCGTGAAGCTCCAAGACCTTCACTTCCACATCCTCTTGCTTTAACCCCTTATTTTCCAAAAACCTGTAAAGCATGTACGCGCCCAAAGCGGTCTGTTCAACGCCTATTCTTTTGCCCTTTAGGTCTTGTGGGTCTTCTATGTTCTCCCTTGCTATCACCACATCCGCCCCTTCAGAGATGTCAAAAACCATTATGACTCTTATCTGGTGGCCATCCGCCAATAATCTAAGAGCTTCATCGATGGTTAACGCCATGGCATTTATGAGGCCATTTCTGTAAGATCTCTTTACTTCCGAGGTGGTGTTAAATTCTACGAGCTTCACATTGTCAGGTAGATGGCCAAGACTCCTAGCAAGATAGAGGATTTCGTATCCATGCCAGAAATTGGTTCCTACCTTTATCGACTGCCTTTTCCAAAAAAGAGCATCTACGACATAAAGAAAGTAGACAGCAACTAAAACGAAGAATAAAAACATAAGACTTACCACTCTCTTCATTGTCATTTATGATAACACATCGAACTGGCGGTGCCTAAATGTCCCAAGAATTTATAAAAAGGCTCGATGAATGTTAAAACAAAAGTGAATTTACGGGCGCCAGCTAACGCGTCCAACGCCAAGCCATATAATGCCCCGCAGAAAGAAGGCAAGAAGGACAATCGCGAGCGAAAGGGTCCTCGAGGGCTTCCGTAGAGCTAAAATCCTCTGTCATTCAAACCTCAAGGAGCTAAGCTGTGGTATGGCCAAGCTGGACAGGGCAAGCGAGGTCATTCTATGTCCAAGTTAGAGCTGAAATGTTCATTGGATAAAATGGGTGTTGGTTATGCGCCTAAAAGCAAGCACCTATCTTGGCAAGTGATGGGTACGGCAACTTTAAGAACTCGGGTTATACTATAGTTTCCATGAAGGTTCTTTATGAGGGTAAGGCTAAGATAGTTTATGAGGTGGAGGGCGAGCAAGACAAGTGTGTGGTTTACTTTAAGGATTCCGCCACCGCCTTTGATGCCACAAAAAGGGCACACATAGAAGGGAAGGGAATCCTGAACAACGCCATCTCCAGCATACTCTTCCAGCTTTTGGAGGGTAAAGGCATAAGAACCCACTTTATAAAAAAGTTATCCGACAGGGAAATGCTCGTATGGAGGGCAAGAAGGTACGAACTGGAGGTGGTGGTAAGAAACATTACCGCAGGAAGTCTATGCAAAAGGCTGGGTTTGAAAGAGGGAGAAAAGCTAAAAAAACCTCTGGTGGAGCTTTTTTACAAAAGGGATGAACTACATGACCCACTTATATGCCTGGAGCATGTCTTTCTTCTAAATCTGGCGGACAAGAAGGAGGTTAAGGAAATCCTGCGCATGGCACTTGATGTTAACAGAATTATCAGAGGGTTTTTCAAGTCCCATGGTCTTTTGCTGGTAGACTTTAAGCTGGAGTTCGGAAGGCTTCCTGATGGTAGCCTGGCGGTCATCGACGAAATATCCCCAGACACCTGTAGACTATGGGATGCAAAAACCGGCGAAAAGCTTGACAAGGACAGGTTCAGGTTTGACCTCGGGGACCTCATGGAAGGCTACAGAAAGGTCCTTCAGAAGGTTCAAGGGGGATAGACCACGAGCATGACTCTTCCCATTTTTGACCAAATTCTATCAAGCTCGGTGGCCTGAATCCTCTTTCTCTCCTCATAGCCCGTGTGGATTATAAAGGCTTCTTCCTCGTATCCTACCACAACCATGTAGTGGGGGTTGCTAACAGAAAACCTTCCGAGCTCTACAAGTATTATGGGTGGTATGCCCCTGTCAATAAGGCTCTTGAGCTCATAAAGGCTCCCCTGTCTTGTCTGCGCCCGAAATCCCATGGACCTTGCGTATTTTTCAAGGTCTGTAATTAGGGCACCCTTTAACTTAGGGTGGTAAACGCTCTTGGCAATGGTCTCCTGAGACAGGTTCAGGTTGTAAAAGTTAAGGACAGCACTCAAGGAGGCAGGACCGCAGAAGTGGTCCCGCTGTTTTACAAAGGGAACATCAAGGCTTTTGGAATAGGCAAAAAGGTAAAGAAGGAAATAAAGGAAAAGGCGCATATCACCTTATTATTATCTCCTTGTTGAGGAGCTTGAGAAGCACCACAAGAAGTATGGCCACCAAAAGCACGCCTATGACAAGCCCCAAATCACCACCAGCCAAGACCTTGTCGGAGGCTTTTGCCAGAAGGTGCACCTGCTCGTCGCTTAGTTCAGAGAGCCTTTTTTCCACCTCCTCTTTGGTAAGACCGTAAGCCTTAAGCTTTTCCTGAAGCTCTTTGCTCTCAAGGGCTCTTTGAATTTTGGCAAGCTCTTCCTCCCTCTTTGAAAAAACCACCTCAGAGGCCGGCTTTGAACCCACTAAGCCTGCAAGGGCTGGGGTGGAGTTAAGGGCAAAAAACCAGCTTGCAACACCAAGCACCAGCACGGGTTTTCTGAAAAATCCCAACATCCTTCCACCTCCTTGTAGGGTTTTGTGTTGAATTATAGCATGAAACATAACCCATGGCGCGGGCAAAGGCTTCAACCATCCCGCGCTTTACCTCAACAGCCTATTTTCTCTGGTTTGGCACGCAAACAGAGATTATCCCTTGGACCCTCTTATGTAAAGGTTTTGCCAACTTTCGCAAGGAAATGGACGGCAGGTGGTCGGCAGAAAACTTTTTAACTGTTTCGTGTATTACTTTTACATATTCAGACTTTGCCAGATTTTCTGGACAGTGGGGCATCTGCAGTCTTAAGGTAATACTCAGGCACACCCTGAACAAAGGTTTTAGAGGAGGGTGGAAATCGGAAAACCTTACCCATCCCTTTTGGGAACAATCTAAGGTTTGAGTTTTTACGGTGGGCTTCTCCGACCGTATTCAGAAAGCTTCAAGGTCCGGATTAAAGGGTAAAGTTCCGTATCTTGCACCTTCAACCGTTACCTTTCTTCCTTCCACCTTTACCCTCTTTTCCGAAATCCACCTTATAACCTGCGGAAGTATTCTGTGTTCATGGATCAGTATCCTTTTGGACAGGCTTTCCTCCGTATCTTCCAAAAGCACTGGCACGCATGCTTGGGCTATAACTGGACCGTTATCAAGCTCCTCTGTAACAAAGTGTACGGTGCATCCCGTTATTCTTGCTCCATATTCGATGGCCTGTCTCTGAGCTCCAACACCCTGAAAGGCCGGCGTAAGAGAGGGATGTATGTTGATGACCCTCATGGGAAAATATTGAAGAAAGACCTCAGACAATATACGCATAAAGCCGGCAAGAACCACAAGCTCCACGCCCGCTTCTTTTAGGGTCTTTGCCATAACCCCTTCAAACTCTTCCTTGTTCCGAAAGTCTTTTTTTCTTATTATCTTGTATGCCAGTCCATGCTTTTTACACCTCTCTATGGCCTGTGCACCCTCCCTGTCAGATATGACAAGGGTTATTCTGTCCTTTAGTCTGCCGCCTTCTATGGCGTCTATTATTGCCTGAAGGTTTGAACCTCGCCCCGACACAAGAACTCCCAAATTCATGGTATCATATTCTACCCCAACAGAAGGTTGAAGGAGGAACTGGGATGAATGTGGAATTTATAGGTAAGGGTATTGAGTGGACAGATTCCATGAAAGCCTTTGTGGAAGGAAAGCTTGAAAGGTTTAACCGATTCCTGAAAGAGGCAGAAGAAGACCAAGTGGAGGTTGTGGTAACCCTCTCTACCTCCAGGGCAAAACAAAAAGACTTTGCAGGTGAAAGCAGGCCAACCCTTTACAGGGTAGACATGGACATATACTTAAAAACCTGGGGAGGCGGTGCCCTTCATGCTTGGGACGAAGACATAGACCCCTTCTCCGCTCTTGACCGGGTGATGGATGAGATAGAAAGACAGTTAATAAGGTTAAAGCAAAGAAGACATGAAATAAGAAGGAAGGGCCACAAGATAAAGGAAGAGATGATTATGGAGGAAATAAGACCTCACGAGGAAAGGGAGAGGCCCTTTATAGTGGAGGAAGAGCTTGTGATAGAAAAACCCATGAGCGCAGAAGACGCAATCCTGGAAATCCAGCACTCGGGCATTTACTTCCTGCCGTTCCTGGACGTGGAAACAGGCACTCTAAGGATAGCTTACAGGAAGAGAGGTGGCAACTACGGCATCATAAACACAAAATGTAAGGGTTTATAAAGGACTGCCCCTATGGGCAGACCTCCTTCTCTTCCACCTTTACCACTTTTCCATCCTGATAGTAAGTGGTCTTTACAATCCGGCATTTGCCCTTAGAAGCTACTGGCTCGGCTACCACCCTGTCCCTCTTGTCCACAGATTCATATTGAACGGGCTTATTTTGCATTGCCGCTTCCCTGGAAGCTCTTGAGGCTATCTCCGTTATAGTGCCACCTATCACCGCACCAAGGACACCACCTATCACCGCACCTCGCCAGCTGTTGTTCCTATCTATAAGAGCGCCTGCGATGGCACCACCCGCCGCACCAACCGCCGCACCCTCATAGGTTCTTTGGGTAGTCACCTGGCCACAGGAAAAGACAAGCCCAACCCCAAAGACCGAAAGCAAGAAAAAAACTTTCTTTCTCATTCTTCACCTCCTAAGGTTTAATAATAAGCCACTTTTTATTAAAATTTCTTTAAAAAGGCTAAGAGACTCTTGGGACCTTGCATCTAAAGTGTAGTCAAGGCAGGAGATAAAATAATCCTTTAAAAAATCTTTTCCGTACCCCTCTATATTTACCTTACACCCCAAAAGGTCTTTAAAAAACTGGGACTTTGACCTACTGCATTGCTCTGCAATGAAGCTCTCAAGCCCTTCGGGAGCATCCCTTCTTATTAGGAAAAGGGCAAAGACAAAAGGTAGGCGATGAAGACTAAACCACTGCTCGCCAAGGTCGTATACATAGCGCCATCTTCCTGATTCTTTTTCCTTTAGGGCCTCATCGCCTATGAGCATGAGAGCGTCTGCCATATCCCTGTCTTCTACAACCTTTGGGCTGTTGTGGTGTAGGCGTTCCAAAAGGTAGAGAGTCAAAACTCTTGATGTTAGTGATGCTGGAGTAAGATACAAATACCTAACCTTCTCGAGGGGCCTTTTGGAAAAGAGTAGAACGGAGCATGCCTTTTCCAAAGAGGAGATGCAAACACTGGGCACAAGCCTGTAGTTTTCCTTATGGACAATGTATTCTACCGAAGAAACTATCCCTGCCTGAATCTCGCCCTTTCTTAGTAAATCCACAAGCTCTGAAGGGTGTCCTTCCACAAAGACCACGTTGGAAGCGTTCCACAGGTAGAATAGGGGTAGTGCATTAAGATAGCCAACCTTACCTATTTTTAACATTCAAAGCCTTCTGGAAATCTCTATGAAAGACTTGAGTTTCTGGTAAGCCTTACCCGAGTGAATAGACTCCTTTGCCATCTCAAGGGCTGTAATTCTATCTTCGGTAAGTCCAGCAACTAACACACCGAACATAGAATTTAACAGAACCATATAGTAAGCAGGCGAGATTTCCCCCCTTAAAACAGAAGTCACAACCTCCGCGCTCTCTTCCACAGAAGAAACCTTTATGTACTCGGATGGGTAGGTCCTAAAGCCCACCTCTTCAGGATGAAATTCGTATATGGATACTTCTCCATCCTTTAGCTCTCCAACCCTTGTGGGCGCACTGATGGAAACCTCGTCTATGCCATCCTTTCCATGCACCACAAACGCCCTTTTGATGCCGATGCCCTTTAGGGCAAAGGCCACCTTGTCCACAAAGCTATCAGAAAAGACCCCAAGCAACTGCCTTTTTGCGTCCGCAGGGTTTGAGAGAGGACCCACGAGGTTAAAAATGGAACGAATTCCTACCTCTTTCCTCGGTCCTATAACCCTTTTCATGGCGGGATGAAACATGGGCGCAAACATAAAGCCAATACCTACCTCTTCAATCATGCCTTTGACCTGTCCAGGACCCAAGTCAATCTTAGCTCCAAGATGCTCCAAGAGGTCCGCACTACCGCTCTTTGAAGACACAGACCTGTTGCCGTGCTTTGCCACCCTTATACCGACGCCAGACAACACAAAGGCAACCGCAGTAGAAACATTAAAGGTCTCCGACATGTCCCCACCGGTCCCACAGGTGTCCACAAGATTCTCCCGGTCTTCCAGCTCAACCTTTGTAGCCTTTTCCCTAAAGAAGACTGCTGCACCCTCTATTTCTTCTGGCGTCTCCCCCTTCATCTTTGTGCCCATTATGAAAGCCCCTATTTGAGCATCCGTTACCCTACCCTCCGTTATTTCCTCAAGCGCCTGCTTTATCTCTTCTTTGGAAAGGTTTTTAAATTCTGAAAGTTTCCTTAGAAGGTCTTTCATGACTAAAAATTTTAAACCATCAATGCCCACAAGCTTTTCAAAGTAAAATCCAAAAAAGCTTCTAAAAATTCAAACATTAGCCACATCAGGCACAAATATCATATTTACCCATGAAGCTTCTAAAGTTGGTGCGGGCTTCTGGATGAGCCAGTAAGCTGGGTCCGGGTGACCTAGAGAAGCTTATAGCTGGGCTTGAGCTATACACGGATGAAAACACCCTTCTGGGTGTAGGCGATGATGCAGGGGTCTACGCCTACGGTGGGCAAGTCTTTGTGCATACGGTGGACTTTATCACGCCCATACTTAACGACCCATACCTCTGGGGCGCAGTATCTACAGCCAATTCCCTGAGCGATGTGTATGCCATGGGCTGTAAGCCTTTGAATGCCCTTGCGGTAGTAGGCTTTAATAACTGCGACCTTGAGGCGGAAGTACTCAAAGAGGTCATGCGGGGATGTGCGGACAAGCTAAAGGAGGCAAAGACCGTATTGCTGGGTGGACATACGGTGGATGACAAGGAGCCCAAGTTCGGTCTTGCGGTTATGGGAGTTTGCAAGAATGGCAGGTACCTAACCCAGGGTGGGGCAAAGCCGGGAGACCTTCTGGCCCTCACAAAGCCCGTAGGAGTGGGCATACTCACCAAAGCTATAAAAGAAGGTAGAATGGAGGAAAAGGATATAGGACATGCCATAGAATACATGCTAAAGCTTAACGACAAAGCCTCGGAGCTTGCCCTTGAGTTCGCCACTGCCTGCACCGACATTACTGGCTTTGGACTTCTGGGCCATGCCTACAATATGGCAAGAAGGTCGGGCTGTAGGCTCGTCATAGAATTCTCAAAAGTGCCAATATACGAAGAAGCGGTCTTGCTTGTCAAGGAAAAGCTCTATCCGAAGGGAGCCAAGGACAATTATAACTTTGTAAAGGAGCACCTCATTGAAGAAGGGCTCGATTGGTGGCAGTTGATTTTACTGTCCGATCCTGTTACCTCTGGTGGGCTTTTGTTTAGCTTCCCAGAAGGCGAAAGGCAAAACCTCGAAAAGAGGGCGAGGGAGCTGGGAGTAAAGCTATGGCTTGTAGGAAGGGTAGAGGATGGGCAGGGCTTAAGAGTGCTTTAGACAGTGCCTTCCCTTCTTAGGTTTTCTCTCGAAAGGATGTAGCTTTTTCTAAGAAGTGCTCGATTGAGGGCATCCACAAAACCGCCTACGCTCGCCCTTATTATGTCCACATCTACGCCCCTTCCGCTGGCTTTTACACCGTTTAGCTCAATCACGAGCCTTGATTCCGCTTGGGCATCCGTGTTGGGGGTCAGTGCCTTTATGGCAAAGTCAAGAAGCTTCGGCTCAACATCCAGGGCCTTCTGTATGGCTTTTATTATTGCATCCACTGGTCCATTGCCCGTAGCGGTCGCTGTTTTCTTTTCTCCCCTAAAGCTAAGGACCACGGTGGCAGTTGGCAATAGTTTGTCTCCCGTCTGAACCTGATAGTGAAGTACCTTTATGGGCTCGTCCTCCTCATGCTTTACAAACTCTTCGTAAACAAGGGCCTCTATGTCCTCTTCGTAAACCTCCTTTTTCTTGTCAGCTAAGGCCTTAAACCTGTCAAAGACCCTATCCAGATCCTCCTCGGAAAAGTCAAAGCCCATCTCCTTTAGTTTGTTCTTGAGGGCATGCCTGCCCGAATGCTTGCCAAGGATTATTCTGGTGGAAGGAAAGCCCACATCCTCTGGAGACATTATCTCGTAGGTAAGGGGGTTTGTCAGCACTCCATGTTGATGTATGCCCGACTCGTGGGCAAAGGCGTTGTCGCCCACTACCGCCTTGTTGGGCTGGACAAAACTGCCCGTTATCCTGCAGAGTAGCCTGCTCGTTCTGTAAAGCTCCTTTGTGTTAACTTCCGTGTAAAGGTTTTCAAAAAAGTCCTTCCTCACTTTTAGCGCCATTACGATTTCTTCAAGGGATGCGTTACCTGCCCTTTCTCCTATGCCGTTTATGGTGCATTCCACCTGCCTTGCCCCATGCTTTACCGCCATTAGAGAGTTTGCCACCGCCATACCAAGGTCGTCGTGGCAGTGAACGCTTAATATGGCCTTGTCTATGTTTGGCACATGGTTTCTTATGCCCTCCATGAGGTCCGCAAACTCTTCGGGTACCGTATAGCCTACCGTGTCGGGAATGTTTATCACCTTAGCGCCGGCCTTTATGGCGGTCTCTATAACCCTGTAGAGAAAGTCCCTTTGACTCCTTGTAGCATCTTCACAAGAGAACTCTACTTCGTCGACAAACCTTCTTGCAAACTCCACGGCCCTTTTTGCCCTCTCCAAGACTTCTTCTGGGGACATTCTGAGCTTGTACTTCATGTGTATTTCCGATGTGGCTATGAAAGTGTGTATTCTTTTTCTTTCTGCCGGCGCCACCGCCTGCCCAGCAAGCTCTATGTCTTTTTCCAAAGCCCTTGCCAGAGAGCATACAACTGGACCGCTAACTTCTCTGGCTATGAGATTTACCGCCTCAAAGTCCCCCTTTGAAGCGGCTGCAAAACCAGCCTCTATAACATCCACACCCAGCTTGGCAAGCTGGTGCGCCATCTGCAGTTTTTCTTCTGTGGTCATAGAAAAGCCGGGAGCCTGCTCTCCATCCCTTAGCGTAGTGTCAAATATATACACCTTTTCCATAAAACAAACCTCCTAATAAATGATAATAATTCTCATTAAGCCCTATGTCAAGACCTAACGCACTTCATACTGCCAACTACTATGGTGCCGTCCTTGCCAGAAAGAATCTGAGCCTTCCCAGCCAGATAGCACAAACCTGATAGCCAACAGGCCACCGAATCAAGCTCATCCTGCGAGTACTCTCTTTCCTCAAGCTTAAGACCAAGCCTTTTGTAAAGCTCCCTTATATCCTCCTTACTCTTTCTTCTCACTCCAAGACTGTCATAGAGGGCTCCCGGAAAGGTTTCAACAACCTCAACACCTACAAGCATAAGGTCCCTTGCAAGTCTCATGCCCCTTTCCGTTAACTTCCGCATGGGTCCAAGCGTTACGGGGAAAAACTTATGGCCGAGGCTTCTGAGCATAAGGTCGCACTCTCTAAAATGTGGACCCATATCCTCAAGGCTTTTTCTTCCTGCAGGCAAGGAGAGGGGAGCATCCACGAAGACATAAGAAAATCCTCTTGCCAGCTCCATGATGTCCTTGTCCTCGTACAGGAGGCCGACCTTCATATTGCCCTCTTTCATATAGGCGTATCCCGTGGGCCTTCTGGAACTACCCGCAAGGTCCAAGCCCAAAAGAATATGCCCGTAATCCTTTAAAAGCTCCAGCATGCGCATTTCAAGAATTTCCGGAGGCACTCAAAGGCTAACCGACTGGCCTCTCGCCCAGCCTTATAAGATAATCTCTTACGCCATCCTCAAGGGTGTATGCGGGTTCATAACCCAGCTCTCTTCTTGCCTTGGATATGTCCGCCTGCGTAAAATTCTGATAGAATTGGTAGGGGCAGTCAAAGTACTCTACCTGGTGGTCCGTACCAAGGTAACGATTAAGCAGAGAGACTATCTCATTAAAGCTCCTTGCCTGACCGGTGGCTATGTTAAACACGCCAGAAACATCCTTCTCAAGGGCAAGTAGGTTTGCCCTAACAACATCCTCTACGTAAACAAAATCACGCCTCTGCTCTCCCCACTTGAAAAGTCTCGGCCTTTTTCCTTCCCTGATTTGTCTGTAAAGCTGGTAGACCATGCTGGCAGTCTTTCCCTTGTAAGCCTCGCCCGGCCCGTACACATTGAAATATCTAAGCCCGACTATCTTTATCTCAGAGTTCTCCCGTAAGAAGTTCATGGCTATGCGGTCCATCACGAGCTTGGAAAAGCCGTAGACATTCTCAGGAATTAGGCCTTCTTCCTCCCTCATGGGCGCTGGGCTGTTACCGTAAACACCTGCGGAAGAGGCATAGATGAGCTTCGCTTTCCAATGGAGGCAGGCATCGATTATATGTCGCATGCTGTCTGCGTTTACCTTCATCATGCTCTTCTGGTCTTGGATTGTGGTGTCTGTAATGGCACCCTGGTGGAAGACCGCATCAAAGTGAAAGCTTCTTTTTAGCCACTCCCACACCTGAGCTTCCGAGAGGTCTCCCGTTATCACCTCGCATTCAGAACCTAAAAGGTTCTTAAAGTGCCCAGTAGAAAAGTCCTCAAGCACATAAACCTTACAGCGGTAGCTCTTTTCCAGGGCTTTTACCAGATTTGAGCCAATAAAGCCAGCACCGCCAGTTACCAGAAACCTCATTTCTTTTTCCTTTTCTGGGGTTTGGAGTGCTTTCCCTTAAAGGTGAGCTTCTTTATAACATAGGTCTGTCCAAGATTGAAAACATTGTTGAGGGTCCAATAAAGGACAAGGCCTGCAGGGAAGCTGGCAAAGAGGAAGGTAAAGGCCACGGAGGTTATTATCATGATGTAGTTTTGGGACTTTTCGGGGCTGGGACTTATAAACTGCTGGGCCACCATGGTAACACCCATAAGCACTGGTAGCACATAGTAGGGGTCTTTCTGGGCAAGGCTTTGAACCCACAGAAACTTTGCCAACTGAAGGTCTGCGGTTATGGTGAGTACCTTGTAAAGTGCAAAGAAAACGGGTATTTGAAGAAGCATGGGCAGACATCCGGACATGGGGTTGAAACCCACTTCTTGGTAGAGCTTCATCATCTCCTCTTGAAACTTAGCAGGGTTGTCCTTGTATTTTTCTTTTAGCTCCTGCATCCTGGGCGCAAGCTCGCCCATCTTGCTCATGGCAACGGTGCTTTTGTAAGTGAGGGGGAACATAAGGAGCCTCACTAAGAAAGTGAGGGCCACTATGGAAAAGACCCAAGAGTGGAGGTGTTCATATATCCAGTACATGAAGATAAAGAGGGGCTTTACTAAAAACTTGAGGGTGCCAAAATCGATGGTGTCCGAAAGACCTATGTTTCTTAGCCTTGCATACTCCTTGGCACCTGCGTAAAAACTTAGCTCACCCGACGGTCTTACAAGGGTCAGGGTGTGCTTATCCTCAAGCCTGTAAAGGGCTACCGCAGATATTTTGCCAGAAAAACCTTTAAAGTAGTACCTACTCTCCTCGCCCGCAAAGGCTATATCGCCCGTTATCAATTCCTTACCCTTTATATCCTTTGTCTCGAACCTTTGGAGGCTTCCGCCCAGTTTAAGGACTGGACCCGCATGGGTAAAAAACTCATCTTCCTGAACCCTCATGCCAGCAGATACAAAGGGTGTAGGCATACCCTTGGTTTCAATCTTTACCAAAAAGTAGTCACCCCTGTATTCTAAGCTCTTGACCACCTCAAAGTTCTCACCCCTTAGCCTTGCAGTGATAAAATTGCCCTTGGATTCCAACTGGTAGGGCAGAAAATTCAGCATTGCATCCCTCTCTGGGTCTCCAGTAAAGATTTCAAGAGGGTAGAGCCCTAACCTTTTTTCCTCCTCCGTAACAAGGTCTTTGTTGTATTTTTTATCCAGAAGGCTTATAACCCTTGCCCCCTCTTCCGAGATAAGGAGGGTAAACTTGTCAAACTCAAAGGTCTTGAATGTCTGGGGTTTTTTACCCTCTCTGGTGCTACCAAGGAGCAGGGAGGGCACATCTTTAGGTTTTTCTTCCGCCTTTTCCTGGGGTGGGGGAGCTGGAGTCTGGGGCGCAAAGAGGGTAAGATAAGCCTGGTAGGCAAAAAGTAGCAGTGTCATTACCACAAATATGATAAAAAGTCCTTTTAGGTCCAAATCCCTTTTTTCCATCAGGGATAGTCCACGCCACCCTTGGACAGGGGGTTGCACCTCAAGATGCGCCAGAAAGCTTTGAGTGTTCCCTTAAAAACCCCATGCTTTTCCAAGGCCATTATGGCATAACTGGAGCAGGAAGGGTAATACCTACAGCTGGGAGGATAAAGGGGGGATATGAAGGTCTGCCATAGTTTTAAGAAGGCTATGATAATACCCTTCAAGGTGCTAACCTTTTTCTTCCCTTTTGCCTTCTTCTTCTTATTATGGCTCTTCCGCTTTTGGTGGACATCCTTGCAAGGAAGCCACTCTTGCGTTTACGCTTTAGGTTAGAGACGCGGGTTACATTCCTTTGGGTTGCCATACCAGTCCTCCATTAATGAGATGGGGAAAGCCCCCATCACTTCACAAAGAGAAGTATTATGGCTATCAATAGGGCATAAAGGGCAAGGGTTTCTATGAAGGCAAGTCCTATAAACATGATGGTTTGCAGTCTTCCACCTACGGTTGGGTTTCTTGCCACTCCTTCTTGCGTACCCCTTATGGCATGACCCATGCCAATACCCGTTCCCAGCGCTGCAAGCCCTATAGCAAGACCAGCACCGAGAAACATGAGCCCCTGTTTTAGCGTCTCCCCTTGTCCAGGCTCTGCCGCCATCGCCATCGCAGGCACAAGAAGCGTCAGAAAGGTCATAAGCTTCTTTTTCATCTTTGAACCTCCTTTAGTTTATTTTCAGTGTTCTTCATGGGAAACTGCGCCAGCAAGGTAGACTACAGAAAGTATCATAAAGATGTAAGACTGGATAAAGACAGCAAGAAACTTGATAGCTATTATGAAAAGCAGGAAGATTGGGGAAACCGCCATAGTGAAAGGATTTTTAACCACAAGGCCTACAAGAACCACTAAAAGCAAGGCTCCACCCTTCATGTTGGCGAAAAGCCTCAAGGTCAAAGTTATAGGTCTTGCAAGATGGGATATGACCTCAATGAGGAAAAAGACGGGTGCTAAGTAAGGACTGGGTCCCATGAAGTGTTTTAAATACCCAAAGCCGTGAAGCCTAAAGCCCTCTATGTTGTAAAGTAGAAAAACCACAAGGGCTATGGCAAGATTGGTGTTGACATTAGCGGTAGGTGCTTCAAGCCCGGGTATCATGCCTAAAAGGTTTGAGAAAAACACAAAAAGTCCTATGCTGGCTATAAGAGGCACATATCTTAGGCCTTCCTGTCCTATGTTTTCGACCACCATGCTCCTTACAAAACGCACATAGCCCTCCCAAAAGGCTTGAAACCTTGTGGGTTTGACGGAGGGTCTGCCCGCCGCCATCACCGCAGAAAGGGAGACTGCCATGGCAAGAAGACCAAGGTACACATGACTCAGGCTTGTTTCTTGCATAACGGAAACATTATAACATAAAATTTCTGCCCATGTATTACAAAAGCTTGGAGGAAAGCCTAAGAACATTGGAAACAAGCCCAAATGGCCTTTCGGAAGAGGAAGCCAGGGTAAGACTCTATCGCTATGGAAGGAATACCATAAAGGAAGAAAAGGAGAATAGACTCAGAATATTCTTCAGGCAGTTTACCAGCCCTTTTGTTCTCATACTTATGGCGGCAGGGTTTGTAGCCCTTTTCCTGGGTGATTTGAAGGATGCTCTTGTGGTATACGGTATTCTTCTTGTTAACGGTCTTTTGGGTTTTTATCAGGAGCTCAAGGCTGTATCCTCCATTGAGGCGCTAAAAGCCATGACCGCCCTAAAGGTAAAGGTTCTGAGGGATGGAAAGGAAAAGGAGATAAACAGCGAGGAGCTTGTGCCTGGGGATGTGCTGTTGTTGGGCGAGGGGGATATGGTGCCTGCAGATATAAGACTTCTGGAGAGTGTGGGCTTAATGGTAGATGAATCCATACTGACGGGTGAGTCCATACCCGTGGAGAAGGATGCAGAAATCGTGCTGGCAGAAGACACGCCCCTATACTCGAGGACCAACTGTCTGTATAAAGGCACGGTGGTGGTGCGCGGAAAAGCCGTTGGCATAGTCTTTGCCACTGGAAAACAAACGGAGCTTGGCTCCATAGCTCAGAAGGCTCAGGAAAGGTCTCCAGAAAGCCCCCTTATCAAGGCGCTGGGCATTTTTGGAAGAAGGTGGATTTTTGTGCTTATTGTACTGCTGACTCTGCTTGCCCTCTTTGGCATCCTTCAGGGAAGGGATAAACAGACCATAATCTTCTTTGCGGTGGCTCAGCTTGTGTCCGCAGTTCCGGAGGGACTACCCATAGTGGTCACCATAGCCTTAGTGGTGGGTGCAGTGAGGCTGTCGCGGGAGAAGGTGCTTGTCAAGTATCTACCCGCTGTAGAAACCCTCGGAAGCGCTACCTACATATGTTCTGACAAGACGGGCACCATAACCCACGGAAGGCTTGAGGTTAAGGACTATAAGGCTTACGACAGGAGAAGGCTCTTCCTTGCCTCTGCCCTATGCAACGATGCGGACGACCTTAGGGGAGACCCCCTTGAGTTAGCCCTTTTAAGATGGTTAGAGACACAAAGGGTAAACTGGCAAGTCCTAAGAGAGGCTTACGAGAGGGTTTGGGAGCATCCCTTTGACACGAAAAAAAGGCTTATGGCTGTAATAGTGTCTGACGGCTCGGGCAGCTTGGAGATTTATGTAAAGGGTGCTCTTGAAAGTCTTGCTGTTATGTGTGAAAAGGATTGTCCGAAGGAAGTCTGGGATGCTCACGACCATATGGCTGAGGAAGGCCTTAGAGTCCTTGCCTTTGGGCACGCCAAAATTGTGGAAATCCCCAAAAGTGTAGACCATGTAAAGCTAAACATCGTAGGGCTCGTGGGTTTTATGGATCCTCCCAAGGAGGGCGTCAAGGAGGCCGTAGAATCTGCAAAGTCTGCAGGCATAAGAGTGTTGATGATAACGGGCGATAATCTCCTCACAGCCAAGGCGGTGGCAGGGATGGTGGGCATATACAAAGAAAAAGATATTGCTCTCGAAGGTAAGGACCTATACAGATACTCAGATGAGGAGCTTTACCAGCTCCTCAAAAGGGTTACGGTGGTGGCAAGGGCAACCCCAGAGGATAAGTTTAGGATAGTTAGGGTGCTACAGTCCAAGGGGGAGATTGTGGCGGTCACTGGGGACGGCGCCAACGATGCACCCGCCCTTAGGATAGCAGACCTTGGAATAGCCATGGGTTCTGGCTCTCAGGCGGCAAAGGACGCCGGGAAGATGGTCATTCTGGACAACAACCTCGCCCTTATAGTGAACGCTATAAGGCGTGGCAGGCTGATAGCAAAAAACATAGCCAAAGTAATAAGGTATCTTCTCTCTGCCAACTCTTTTCAGATTTTCTACAACTCTATGGCAATCATTACTGGCTTGCCCCTTCCCCTTTACCCTACCCAGATACTCTGGATAAACTTAGTGACCGATGGAGTGCAGGACAAAGCCTACCCCTTTACCAAATACGAGGGGGACCCTATGACAGAAAAGCCAAAAAGCCCAATTAAAGTTTTCATGGGCAAAGAACAGCTAATTGCGGTAGTCTACAACGGCCTTCTTATGGCCTTAATGCACTATTTTCTATTTTTTCACCTCCTTGGCATTTACCCCTACGAGATTGCTTTAACCATAAGCTTTACCTCCGCGGTCATCAGTCAGTGGGCAGTGGGTGTGCAGGAAGTAGGAGAAGGGCCCTTTTTCAAAAATCCCTTAGAATACCTAAGCCTTAACCCTTATGTTTATCTTGGTATAATCGTTGGAACCCTGCTCCAGCTTTCTGCGGTAACACTGCTAACAGACTATTTTCATGCGACAAGACTGTCTTTAGAACATATGCCCTATGTGCTACTGCTTCCCTTCATTACCTTCATGGGCATAGAGCTAAGAAAGTGGTTTTTCTCCTTCATCTACAAGAAGCTTTAATATGTCTCCGATGTCAAGTTGGAGCAGGTTTTCAACACCGTAGGGCTTGTTAGCCAAGGGGACTTTTGGACCTTTCCATTCCATGGCGCTCCAGCGGTTTATGAGTGTGTAGACATTAAAGCCTTCCAGCTTTTTCTCAAGGATTCTTGCTTCCTCCAAGGAAAGCTCCTCCTCATTAGCTACAGCAAAGATCAGGGTCTTTTCCCTGAATATCCAGCTTAAGGTCTGGATTTTTCTCTTTTTCTCTTCCAGAAGGCTCAAAAGGCTATCTTTCCTGCCCATGAACCTCTCTACCCTTTCCCTCTCTTTTACAAGTTTTGTAAGAAACTCAAGCCAACCGCCTACCATGTGGGCGGTCTGGAAAAGCCTTAGCATCTGGCCGGTAGGTGCAGAATCCACCACGAGGTAAACATAATCCTTGCAAAGGTCTGCGAGCCAGTCAAGAACTGCAGTTTCAAGGGCGGTGGGCGAGCTCTTCAAATACTTGGAATACTCCTTAAAACCCTGCCTTGAGGAGGGAATTAGCCCTTCAAGAACCCTCAGCACCTTTTCCGCATACTTTTCAACGAGCCCTTCCGCCGAGAGCTCTACCGCAAAAAGGCTTTCCCCTACGGCTTTTACCCCCTGACCCACCTCTATACCTAATATACCCGTTAGAGAATGGGCAGGGTCAACGGAAACAAGAAGCGTCCTGCCCCATTGAGAGAGCTTAAGGGCGGTTGCGCAGGAAAGGGTGCTTTTACCCACTCCGCCCTTACCACCAAAGAACACAAGGCTCTTTAACAGCAATTTAAAAAATCCAGACCTCCCCTTTCTATACCAAGGGCCCTGTGCCAGAGGTGAAACTCTTCCAGCATGTAGGGATATAGGTCTAAGGCATAAACACCAAGGGGGTTGTCAAGACCAAAGTAGTCGAGAAAAATAGAAAGCAGGAGCATATCCCTCGTGTAGGAATAGGAAACCTCCACCTGCTTCTTAAAGTTGAGCTCCAGAAAATCTTTGAGAATCCCCATCATTTTAGACTTAGCACCCATTTTGCCAGCTCTTTAGCCTCTTGCTCTGTTACATTTTGAGGGGGCATGGGCACATTACCCCACTCACCTACACCTCCTTTAATTATCCTTTCTGCCACATGAACCTCCGCATCCTTCTCACCAGCATGCTTTTTAGCTACTTCCCTAAAGGCGGGTCCGACCTTTTTAGCGTTAATATCGTGGCAAGCAAGACAGCCCTTTTGTTGAGCAAAGGCAAGCATATCCCTTGTTGGTGCTTGGGTTTTTGATTCTACCCTTATCTCCTCTTTAGGTTTCTGCTCTAAGGGTGCAGGTGCCTGGGTCTCGGTTTTTGGTTGCTCCTTAGGCTTTTGCTCACAGGAAAGCAATACAAAAGACACGAGGATAAAGGCCCAAAAAACAGGTTTTTTCATAGGCTACCTCCTCACGTAATAACATTATAAGCCTTTATTAACACCCCCTTGTGTGAACTTTTCATGAAAAGTTTTAGATGCCTTATAATCATTAAGGATGATAGACATAAGGGAAATAATGGAGATACTCCCCCACAGGTATCCCATACTCCTCGTGGATAAGGTTCTGGAGATGGAGATGGGAAAAAGGATAGTGGGTCTGAAGAATGTATCTATCAACGAACCAGTGTTCCAAGGCCATTTTCCTGGATTTCCTCTAATGCCGGGAGTTTACATACTGGAGGCGATGGCTCAGGTGGGGGGCATACTCATGATAAAGTCTCTTGGTTTAGAGATAGGAAAGTACGCAGTGGTCTTTGCTGGCGTGGACGAGGCGAGGTTCAAAAAGCCCGTCTATCCTGGGGACCAGCTAATCCTTGAGCTGGAAGCGGTATCCCTAAAGAAGAGTCTTTCTAAGATGAAAGGCACAGCAAGGGTTGGGTCAGAAGTGGTAGCCACAGCCCTTCTGTATGCAGCATCCAGAGAGCTGGAAAATATAAAAAGGTGAAACCTAAAGGACAAAGGAGGCCGGCCCTTTAGTTATGCTACGGGGACGATGCCCTTCTTAAGGCAAGTAACAGCTCCTCGACCTTTAGCTTCTCTCGCTTTAACTCTTCCAGCATAATCCTTGCTCTGTCCACTTCCTCTTCTGGGGCTCTCCTTAGAAAGTTTTCGTTGCTAAGTTTTTCCTCTAAACTGGTTAGTTGTTTTTCCAACTCCTGCAGTCTTCTTGAGTAGGAGCTTATTAGCTCTTCTAACCTTATGCCCTCTTCAAGAGGGACAAAGAATTCAAAGTCTTCCGAAAACCCGGCCACCGCCCTTTCTGGCAGGACAAACACCTCCTGGAGGCTCTCGAGCCTTGCCAGACTGAGAATGTGGGGCATGAATTCTTCTACAAGTTTAAGACTTTCCCTTGCCTTGTAGAAAAGTCTTATCTTTTTTGAAGGCTCTATCCTTAAGTCGCTCCTTAAAGACCTTATGGCTCCTATGATTTCTTTTAGCCTTTCCACGCGCCTTTCCGCTTCTTCGTAAACCTCCTGCTCGTTAAAGTGTGGATACTGGACTAGAGATATACTCCGCCCGTGGGCAGTGGGAAGCTCCTGCCAGAGCTTTTCAGTTATAAAGGGCATAAAGGGATGGAGCAACCTAAGGGTCTTTTCGAAAACACCAAGAAGCATTGCCTGCACGGTTATTCTCTCCGCCCTTATCTTTTCTTCTTGGACTCTCCTTTCTTCTTCTGTAAGGTTTTCCTCCGGTTTTGCGTATAGCCTTAGCTTGGAAAACTCTATGTACCAGTCGCATAGCTCACTCCACACGAATTCGTAGAGCTCTCTCGCAGCCTCAGAAAAATCGTATTCCGAAAGGGCCTCGTTAACCACCCTTGCGGTTTTGTTAAGTTTTGTTGTTATCCATAGGTCTTCCGCCCTTGGTGGTGCGGAGTAGGGCAAGTTAGAAAGAAGGTCTGAGTCAAGGTTAAGAAGTATAAACCTGCCCGCATTCCACAGCTTATTGGCAAAGTGCTTGTAACCTTCAAAGCGTTTTTCGGACAACTTTATGTCCCTTCCCTGTTGTGTGAGCACCGCCAAAGTAAACCTGAGAGAATCCGCTCCGTACTTTTCCATAATCTCAAGTGGGTCGATTACATTGCCCTTTGTCTTGGACATTTTCTGACCCTTTTCGTCTCTTATAAGGGCATGTATGTAGACATCTCTGAAGGGCACTTCCTTCATGAAGAAGGTGCCCATAAAAACCATGCGAGCTACCCAGAAGAAGATAATGTCAAAGCCCGTCACCAAAAGATCTGTAGGATAGAGATTTTTTAGGTCTGGGCTATGTTCAGGCCATCCAAAAGTGCCAAGGGGCCAAAGGGCGGAAGAGAACCAAGTATCAAGTACATCCTCCTCCTGTTTTAAGTTTTCAGAACCACAGTTTTTACAACGCAGAATAAAGCGGTAAGTTTTCTGATGCGGATTGTACTTGTACCTGCTTTTTTTCTCTGTAAGTATGGCCATGGGATTAAGGTCTTGGGTAAAGAAAAGCCTTAAGGAGTTAGCATCAACCTCTGTAGAGTGATACCTGTAGAAGACAAACTTCTTGTAAAAGTCAAGGACCGTAAACTCTGGGTGAACAAAGGAGGGCGAGTTTAGATGGCTGGCCACCTCCTCGGGGGTAAACTCCTCCTTTATCTTACCATCTGCGATGAGGTTGAATATAAGCTTGTCGTAAACCCTGTCAAAGTCCTCGTCGGTAAAGAGATTTTCATGGCCACAGTCCTTGCAATACCAGACGGGTATTCGGTGACCCCACCATATTTGGCGGGATATGCACCAGTCCTTGAGGTTCTCTACCCATTGCATGTATATCTTTGACCAGTTTTCTGGGATAAACCTTATGAGCCCATCCCTTACAACCCTTTTGGCGGTTTCCTTTATGCGAGGGTCAGAAACCTTAAAAAACCACTGGGTGGACACCATGGGCTCTAACACCGTCTTGCAACGATAACACTTTCCCACCGCATGTCTGTGGTTTTCCACCCTTTCAAGAAATCCAAGCTCCTCCAACCTTTCCACTATCTTCTTCCTTGCCAAGTAACGGTCAAGGCCAGCAAAATCACCCGCATTATCGTTCATGCAGGCAAAAGCATCCATGACCTGCACAAAGGGAAGTCCATGAAATCTACCCACCTCAAAGTCCACGGGGTCATGGGCTGGGGTTATCTTTACAACACCCGTTCCAAACTCGGGTTTCACTCGCTCATCTCCCACTATGGGTATGATGGGTGGGACTTCGGAACCGTCCATGGCTCTTCTTTTCCAATCCACTAAGGGAAGTTTAAGCTTCTTGCCAATTAGTTTTTTATATCTTTCGTCCTCTGGATGGACTGCAACCGCCGTATCCCCCAGCATGGTCTCTGGTCTTGTGGTAGCTACCAATACAAAGCCGGAGCCGTCCTCAAGGGGGTAGCGTATGTAGTAGAGCTTTCCGTCCTCCTCCTCATGCTCAACCTCAAGGTCCGAAAGGGCGGTAACATCCTTGGGGCACCAGCTCACCATGTATTCCCCCTTGTATATAAGACCCTCCTCATACAACTTTCTAAAGGCATGCCTTACAGCCCTAGAAAAGCCCTCGTCAAGGGTGAACCTTTCCCTAAACCAATCCACGCTCACCCCGAGTTTTTCTAATTGTTCCCTTATGGCCCTCCTGGACAAAGGGACCCATTCCCATACCTTTTTAAGAAACTCCTCCCTTCCAATGTCAAGCCTGTTTATGCCCCTTTCTTGTAGCTGTCTGTCCACCACATACTGGGTGGCTATTCCCGCATGGTCAAAGCCTGGCACCCACACCACATCTTTGCCGAGCATCCTATGCCATCTACAGAGGACGTCCTGAAGAGTAACATTCAGAGCGTGTCCCATGTGCAATGAACCCGTTACGTTGGGTGGAGGAATAACCACCGAGAATCTTCTCTCAGAGGATGGCTCCTTTACAGAATAAAGGGCTTCTTCTGCCCAGCTTTTAGAGTAGGCTTTTTCTATGTCCTTGTGGTTATACTGTCCTATATCCTTCATAAAAAAAGGATTATACCATCAAGGAAACAACTCCGTTAACGCCCACCTTCATAAGAAAGGTATTTAATAAGGTAGTCATACATGGATGCGTATGCAAGAAGGACAGAAATCCATAGAAGTATTTGGGATTGGCTGTAGTTGTAGGAGAGGGCAATAAGTGTAATAAATTCAAAGAAGGCTTTGGCCTTTCCAAGGTAAGAAGCTGGCATGGCATAGCCCTTTTCTACCGATAGGCTTCTTAGGAAGGAGACCGAAAGCTCACGAACAATTAAAAGCACATAGGGGATTAGCTCTATTTCTTGTCTGTAGAGAAAAAAGGAAAGCACAGAAAGCACAAAAATCTTATCCACAAGGGGGTCCAGAAGCAATCCTATCTGGCTTGTTCTTTTGTTCCTCCTTGCCAATTCACCATCAAGCCAGTCCGACAGGCCTGCCACAAGCACAACCATGCTGGCGAGAACTCTCCTGTCTTCCTCCAACAGGTAAAGGGTAGGTATTGTAAGAAAGAGTCTAAAAAGGGTTATGATCAAAGGTAGAGACATAAGATTTTATTTTAACTGGTTTGTCTCATGCCTGTCCATTGTGGGCCTTTGAAGAAGCAATCCTTTTTTCCAAATTTAGCATTGCCCTTTTAAGCTCCGTTTCCTTCACACCAAGCTCTTGGAGAGTGACAATCCTCCCCCTTAAATCCCGCTCCCTACATCCCGTCAGCCTCTCCAAATGTTCGTAGTCCATGTCAAGGAACAGGCTTCCGTGTATCAAAAAGGAATTACTTCCAACACGCATGGCACAGGCAAGCAGTTTCTTGCCATTAAAGGTTATTTCTCCAAGGGTTGGATAAAAGTAGCAAAAGTATCCTTCATAACCACCTCTGTACCTACTCATTTGCAGGTCTGGTATAAGACCCCTTAATTCCTCTAGCAAAAAGCCCATAAATTTCTTGTAGATTTTCGTAAAACTGTTTCCCCAATTTTTTTTGGGACCTGCGTAGGAAAAGGAAAGGTCCTGACCGTGAAGGAGTGCACCACCCCCCGTGGGTCTTTTTACCACAGGTAGGTCCAAAGGGTAAGCTTTTTGAGAATAGCCTATACTAAGGGTGGCCTCTTTCCACATGTATAACCTGAAAAACTGCTCTCCTGAATGTTCCGCTATCAGGAAATTTTCCCAGTCTCTTTTCATATTCTCTTGCCCTTTGCAAATCTCCACATAAGAAAAATCATAGGTTTTTTGTTTATCCACGATTAATATTTTAAGGTTATGGGTTTTTTACAAAGGTTAATCGGCAAAAAGGAAAGGGAAAAGGCTGAGGTAATTTCCATAGAAACGCCTAAGGGTGAACTAAGACTCTGGCCGGAAGACGCCTTAGAAACAGACCCAGATACCCGCATAGAAGAGTTCTGGGTAGACGCCATGGGCGTGTCAGAAGATGGCTACTGGCTACTTGTAGGTAGGAGGCATGGAGTTTTTCAGCTTTATGACTGGAGCGGAAAGCTTCACAGACTACCATCAAGACCACCTGCACAGGTAGTAACTGAGATACTCTTTAAAGGTTCATACCTCGCCCTACTGACACCCCCCTACTTGGTGGTCTACCTTCTTGAAGACAGAAAAAACCCCCAAAGCTGGAAGAGCTTCAGGACAACTCAGGAGGGCGTGAGGGCCTCTACAGGACTGGACATCAGCGGAAACCTTCTTGCCTACGGCGTGGTAGGCGAAAGGGTTTATGTGATAGATATCTCTGGAGGCTTTGGCTCGGAGGGGCTTGACTTCAAAACGGTATTCTCCTATTCAAGCTCGGATATAGGGGAACTAAGGCATATAAAGTTTTTAGGTCCAACGAGAATAATCCTCTCTGGCAACAAGGGTGTTGCCCTCTACGACCTTGGTGGAAATCTAATAGGAAGGGTCGACCATGCCTCAGGGCGAGGGGTCTTAGCCCTCAAAGAGGGGCTTTTGCTCTCGGAGGGCGGAAACCTGTTCCTGTACGACCTAAGGCTCGAAGGACCAACTAAAAACCTCAGCGTACCCATGAAGATATCCAGCATGGACATATCCCCAGATGGAGATTTTCTTTTCCTTGCGGATGAGGAAGAAAACAGGATGGGCCTCATTTACCTTCCCGAATTTAAGCTCCTTCAGGTCTTTGATGGCTTTGGCTACTCAATAATTAGGGTTTCGCCCGATGGCAATCTTTATACCTGTTCTTATAGGGATGAGGAGGACAAAAGGTTTTATGGTCTAAGGACCATAAGAACAAACCTGGTAGATTTCCTCTACGAGCCAGAAAGACAATCACAAATGGTAAAGAGGGCCGAGGAAGAACTCAAAAAGCTTAAAGAAAAACTTAAGAGGTTAAGGGAGGGCGTTGAACCATCGGAAATGGAAGAATACAAAAGGCTTCTTTCTATGGATGCACCCATAAGAGGGCTAAGGGATGTCATAGAAAAAGCCAAAAGGGCAGTGGAGGATGCAAAATTTGAAGCCTTTATAAGAGACATAGAGTCAAGAATGTCGGAAGGTCAGATAAATGGGGAAGACCTTGCAAAGGTAGAGAGCCTCATTAGGTTAGAAAAAAATGAAAGACTAAAAAAACTTCAAAGCCTAAAAGAACATATGGAAGAGTATTTTAATAGGGGGGTGCGGGAGCAACTGCAAAAGGTGCAGAATGCCCTGAAATTGTTAAAAACCGAGGACATAAGGGACTTTGAAGGCATCGCGGAAGTTAAGGAGGCGAGAGAGTTTTTCCACATGCTACCCAAAGAACTTAAAGAGCAAGCCCAGACGAGCCTTCAGAAACTTATGCAGGAACATATACTGCAGAGCAAAAGGCAGAAATACCAAATAAGGATAGAGGACTCGAGAGTCTTTTTTGGCTCTGAAGAGTTTCCTCGCTTTTCGGGCGAAAGAAGAAGACTAAAGTGGAGGCTGAGGGTAGAGGACAGGGTATACCTAAAGGATAGGCTCTATGCAAAGATAGCCTTTGAAAGGGAGGATGGCATTCTGGTAGAACCCAAGAGGTACACCAACCTAATACCTCAAGAGGAGATGCGTTCCTTGCCCTCCTGGGCAAGAAGGTATATGAGACATCTCAACGGACTGCTTTCCAATGAGCCAGTTAGGACGCCCCTTTTTGTCTCCTACGAAGAAACACCGTGGTTTGTAAAAAACCTTCAAAAGTTTACCTCCTTAGTAAAGGAACAACTGCTCTTTTTGGAAGGGATAGTTATACTCGAGGGTGATGCAGGCGTTGGGAAAAACTTTCTTGTGGAGGTCTTCTCGGCTCTTACCAGAAGGCCCCTTTACATAATACCCTGTAACTCAAAGATGGAAAAGGAGGACTTAACCTTTGTTTACGAGTTTGACGCCAGAAAAGGGACAAGGAGGGTCTATTCAGACCTGGTGAAAGCTCTGCAGACTCCTGGGGCAGTTATATATTTTGATGAGATAAACACGCTGCCTCCGGGCATGGTCAAGCTCTTTAATCCCCTCTTTGATTACAGAAGATATCTAACATTGCCTACCGGAGAGGTGGTAAAAGCGCATAGGGATGTGATTTTTGTGGGTGGTATGAACCCCCAAAACTATTTGGGTGTTTCTGAATTACCACAAGACATAAAGTCAAGGGCGGATATAATCTTTATCGACTATCCTCCCTTCGAGGAAGAGGGCGGTCTTTACAGCCCGGACGAAGCCATGATACTTAAAGACTATATCCCTCAATTTTCTTCGCTAAGCGCTGAAGAATTCCTCTACCTTTGGCATGGGGTAGTTAACGGTCTAAAAATAAAAGAGCTGGAGAATCAGGAAGTATTCGAGGAACTTATCTGGAAGCTCTTTGAACTTCTCAAAATAGCCAACATGGTAAGAAAGGCCTACAGGGCCTACCAAACCCAGCAATCAGAAGAGCCAGTAGATTTTGTATTCTCTGTAAGAGATACCATAAGGTGTGCCAGAAGGCTAAACAAATACGCCAGCGTGAAAATGTTGGTGATGGACACGGTGCTACCAAAAGTAAGCTCGCCTCTGGAGAAGGAGATACTCAAGAGTCTGATAGAAAGGGTATAATAAAAGTCAATGGCTAAAAGGCTGGTGGTTCTGTCCTCTGGCGAGCTTGTTCTCTCCTTTCTCCTGCAAGGAGACAGCGTTTACAAAATATGCGCGGAGGAAAGAAGTGTAAAGAGGCTCGTGGATAGCCTATTCAAAGGCAAAGTAAAAAGGCTTGTAAAAGGCATGGAGGGCGTTTTTGTGGATGTGGGCCTTGAAAAGGATGCCTTCCTTCCTTTAAAGGGCGAAAGCTTTCGGGTAGGCGAAGGAGTTATAGTTCAGCTGGTGCGGGAGCCAGAAAACGAAAAGGGAGCTAAGCTAACCACCAACATAAAACTCGTCGGAAAATACATCATATACTTTCCAAAGGGTAAGGATATAAAATGCTCAAGCAAGATTTCTATGGAGGAAAAGGAAAGGCTGTGTAGTAATTTGGAAGGGGAGCTAAAGGATGAAGGTATTATTCTCAGGAGCTCCTCCGCAAGGGCAGAGCCTGAAAAAATAAGGGAGGAGCTCGCAAAGCTCAGGGAGCTCTGGCAGTGGGTCCAGAAAAGGGCTAAAGTGCTAAAAAAACCCCAGGTTATACTTGAAGAGTATCCTGTTTACATAAGGCTTATAAGGGATCACTGGCAGGATTTGGAAGAAATAGTCTCAGATAACCCCTTTGTATGGAATCAAATAACCTCCTTCTTAGAGGAGTTTGAGCCAGAAATGTTGAGAAAAAACCTCTACATAAAGGATCCCACTCCCTACATACAACGATACAGGCTCCATGATAGTCTAAGAAGCCTTTTCAGCAAGGTAGTCTGGCTCAAGGGTGGTGGCTACATAGTCATAGACGAGACAGAAGCCTTAACCGTGATAGATGTAAACAGCGGAGACCCTGCTGGCTCTTGCCATGAGGAAAACGCCCTCAAAACTAACCTTGAAGCGGTAGGGGAGATAGCAAAGCAGATACTCCTCAGGGACATAGGCGGTATAATTCTTGTAGACTTTATAGACATGAAAAAACAGGAAAACAAAAACCTAATCATAAGTAGTATCCAATCCGCCTTCGGTGAAGAAGCTTGTGGCATTACCGTGTATGGCTTCACAAGGCTCGGTATATTAGAAATGGCAAGGAAAAAAACTGGCAGAAGCATAACCCGAATCCTTTCGGAAAAGTGTCCCACATGTTCTGGAAAGGGCTACATAAAAAGCCTTTCTTTGCTACTTTTGGAATTGGAAAAGGAGCTTACCCACTACACTTACAAAACCTTAGAGGTTCAGGTCCATCCAATGAGGTATGAAAAGGTCAAGAAGGCCTTTCAATCAACAGTCACTCCCAACATTCATATAAAGGAAAGTCAAGAAGTAGGCATAAATAATTATGGTATAAGCCATGCATAAATTAGTGCCCTTTTTGTTCATTCTTTTTCTTTTGTTTAGCTGTGCCAAGATGACAGAGGAGAAAAGGGCACAGTTAGCAAGGGAGAACTACTCTCAGGGCATATCCGCCTACGGAAGAAAGGATTACCGAGAAGCCATAAGCAGGCTTACCGAATCACTAAAATACCTCGAAAACTTAAGCCCAGAGGAAATAAAGTCTGCAAAATACACCTTGGGCGAAAGTTACTACCTTAGAAAAGACTACATAAATGCCATAGTTTACCTTGAAGACTTTCTCTTCTATTATCCTGACAGTCCAGAAGCTGAGAGGGTCTACTTTATGGTAGTGGACAGCTACATGAAGGTGGCACCGGATGCCCACAGAGATCAGGGTTATACCTTTAGAGCCATAGACAAGGCAAAGGAATTCCTCAGTAAGTATCCAAATAGTCCATATGGTGACAGGGTTGTGGAGCTGATAGAGGGTGCACAGACCAAATTGGCAAGACACGAATACCTTATAGGTAGGTTTTATGAAGACTTTGGCTATTATTACTCTGCATCCTTGAGGTATAAGAACCTTATCGTTAACTACTCTGGGCAGATTTCTGAAGCGGAAGTGCTGTACAGATACATAAAATCTCTACTTCTGGTGCGAGAGCAAGCAAAAAGGCAAGAGGCAAAATATAGCAAGTGGATAAAATCCGCAAAAGAAGAGCTTAAAAAGGCAAAGTCTGAAGATGACAAAAAAGCCATACAAAAGAGAATAGAGTTCTTCCAGAAGGAGATAGATAGGTGGCGGTCCCTTGCGGAAGAAAGCTACAGGGAAGGTTTAAAGGACATGGAGACCTACAGGGAAGTGTATGGGGAAAATTTATACTACAAAGAACTTAGAAAGTATGCAAGATAGCAGGGAACTACTTAAAGCCATCAAAAATATCTTAGAAGAAAAAAAAGCAGAGGATGTGGTAGTACTGGATGTGTCAAAACATACCAACATAGCCGACTACTTTATAATAGCGACCGCCAATTCATCGGTGCACGCAAAAGCCCTCTTAAAACATCTTCTCGAAGAGTTGGAAAAGAGGAGGGTAAGACCAGACCATGTGGAAGGCAAGGAGGAGAGTGGGTGGATACTTGTTGACCTTATTGATATAATAGTGCATGTGTTTCTCAAAGAGTGGAGGGGATACTATGACCTCGAATGGCTTTACTCTAACGCGGAGAGGTTGAACCTATGAGCCCTATCAAGTTTCTTGTAGTTTTGTCACTTCTTGTACTCTTCTTGCTCTTTATAGCCCAAAACGCCGGTTATGCGGAGATAAGCTTTTTCTACGCCACATACAAAGTGCCCCTTTTTGTTCTCTTACTCACTTCCTTTTCCATAGGTTTTCTACTGCCCTCCTTCTACTTCCTGTTTAAAGAAGCCCTTCTTAAGAGGCGCTTGTATCAAATAGAGGAGGGATTAAGGGAGTGGTCAAGAGGATACCTTGGTAGGGCAGAAAAACTTCTGTCTTCTGCAAGGGACTCTCAGGGCGTTAGAGTCTTCCTGGCAAAGCTTTTATGGAAACAGGGAAAGGCAGATGAAGCTATGTCGATAAACTTCTATGTCTGTCCAGTTTTAGAGGAGGCTTTGCTTAAGCAAGAGGAGGGAAATTTAGAAGAGAAGCTCAAGGAAGTAGTCTTAAGGGATCCAGAAAATCTTAGGGCTCTCAAAAAGCTTAGGGATTTTTACGCTCTGAGGGATCGTTGGGAAACTGCCCTTGAGTATCAAGAGAAGGTGCTCGAGCTTTGTGAGAAGTGGGAAAGGGATGTGCAGAAAAAGGTAAAGGCCGAGATTATGGCAAAGCTCTACTTGTCTGGTAGCGAAGATAAGTTCATAGAAAAGGCTGTTGACATTTATACAACGCCCTTTATCCATGCGGTTTACATCAAGCACCTGTTAAAGCAGGATAAGTCAAAAGACGCAAAAAAACATCTGGACAAAATATCTTCTGGTCATTTGGAAGAGGTCCTGTGGCACCTTATGGAGGACCAAGAAGCTTTAACAAGACTCCTTAGCGCGATAGAAACAAAAGCAGGCACCCTTACGCCAGACACCCTTGCCATGGTTTACATAAAGCTTAACCTTCCCAGCAAAGTAAAAGAAATGGAAGATAACATATCCTCCGTTACAAGGTCCCTCTTCTATAGCACCTTTTCCCACAAAGAGCAAGACAAATACTGTTTAGAAGCCCTTAGAGAGCTTTCAAAACCCTTTTTATGCACCTGTGGTAAAGTTTATAATAACTACACACCCCTTTGTGTTAGATGCGGAAAATGGGGGGAAATAAAAATTAGGAGGGCGATCTGATGTTAGTAGATGTAGAAAAAAAACTTATAAGGATGAAGGTAGTTTATTACGGAGTAGCTCAGTCGGGCAAAACCACGAACCTTGAGCAACTCTCTGAAATAGAGGGTTTAAGCCTTATGAAGCTGGACACTCAAGGAGAAAAAACCCTTGTTTTTGACTTCGCCACCAAGAAAGTCAAAGTGGGTGACCTCACCCTCTCCTTTGCCCTTTATACCATACCTGGTCAGGATATATACAAGGACATAAGGCTGACAGTACTTAGAGGCGTAGACGGCCTGGTTTTTGTTGTAGACTCTCAAAGGGAAAGACTTAAAGAAAACATAAACTTTTACAACCTTCTTAAGGCGGACCTGCTTCGGATTGGCAAAAGATTGGAGGATGTGCCAGTTGTTTTTCAGTATAACAAGATGGACTTACCTACCTCCTTAGGTTATGAAGAGCTGGAAAGAAGTATCAACATAGACCAGCACCCCTCTGTATGTGCTAGTGCGGTAAAGAAGGAGGGTGTCTTAGAAACCTTTAAGGTGCTTGAGGATTACCTTGTATCAAAGGTAGAAAGGATGCTACTATGATATCGGGTTATCTGAATTCACAGCAGGATCTGGTTGACCTGCTCAACGGATGCCTTTTTAACAAGGTGGGTATACTTGACCTCTTCTTGGGTGCGGAGACAGTATCCCTGTATGTGGAAAAGGGGCTTATAAGAGGTTTCAAGTTAGGTGCTGAAGAGAAGCTAAAAGGTAAAAATGTAAAGTCTCAACTGCTTTATCATCTTTCAGAGTTTATGGAAAGTCCGGAGGCCTTTTTTACCTTCAGAGAGGCTAAAAATGAATCCATATTGGAGCTTGAAGACCCCATACCAGTGGAGGAGCTTGTATTACAGTTACAGCTCGTTCACGGAGAACTAAAATCCCTCATTGATAGGGTTATAACGCCTATGGCGATAGTAAAAGTTGTGAAAAGCTTTGAAAAATCGGATTTTTACGAGGGTAAAAATGTTTACCAAATACTTTTACACAATCAAGGGAGCTTAGTAGAAGAAATAAGAAAACTTAAATCCTTGTTTGCAGAAGGTTATCTTGATATAAACCAGTTTTCCGGTCCAGACTTTCTGAGTGAGGAAACAAAAATCGAATATATGATCAAGAATGTGGAGGCAACCAAGGTAAACCTCATAACTCTATTAGAAAATTTTCAGCTTAGCAAATTTAATGGTTTTGTAGAAATAAAGGGGGACGATTTTGAGTTTAACCTGTACTATAAGAAAGGCAAACTTTTCGCCGTCTACCCCTATAACTCAGAAATATTTGATTTTCTGTTAAATCCAAGGGATAAATCCTACATGAATGTAGTAAGCGTGGGAAGTGGTATTCTTGACCTTCTGATGCTAAAACATTCTGAAGATAAAACTATATGTGGCCTGCCTGCAAACTTCTTCGAGGTTGGTAAAGCCCTCATGGGTATGGTGCTGGAGCGTAGAACTGGCATGCTAACCCTCTATTATGAAGGCCGTAAAAATTACATTCTATACAGGGATGGTGCTTTCGTTGGTGTTGTTAAAGAAGAAAACGGGGAAATAAAGGTGGTTAAGAAAGTCCAATACAATAAATCTGGCCTTGTTGATATGGTTTTTTATCAACCTATGGAAAACATAAGGTATGTGGTACATCAATTTCTTATAAATCTGATATACGGTATACTTCTCAGGCACGCTGGACATCTTCATCAACTCATATTAACTCAGCTATCCTTTTCTGATGTCCTCAAATATCAGGAGGGGACCATATTGTACAGGAAAAAGCCGACCGACAGCGAGGAAATTTTTGGATTTTTGCAATTCCTTTTAGACCTAAGCTATAACATACTTGAAAGGGAAAAGCTGGAAAGGGAGCTGGAAACGGTCCTGGAGCCTTACAGGGATATAGTAAAAATCCTTAGAGTGGAAGAGTACATAACACTGTCCGAACAATGAGGGTCCTACTCGTAGAAGACGACCAACATCTGGGAGAAATGCTCAAAGACTGGTTAACTCACGAAGGTTTTCAAGTAGAATGGGTTAAAGACGGCTACACCGCTATTAACAAAATAATAAAAGAGGAATACCACCTGGTTCTTTTGGACATCATGCTGCCCAAAATGGATGGGCTTAAGGTATGTAAAAGAATAAGAGAATCCAAGGACATACCGGTTATAATGCTTACCGCAAAGGGTCAGCTGGAGGACAAGGTAGAAGGTCTCTCCGTGGGCGCAGACGACTACATTACTAAGCCCTTCTCTTTAAAAGAACTTATGGCGAGAATAAGGGCTGTGCTAAGAAGGTACAAGGTAGATGGGCCAAAAACCATAAGCGTAGGTGCCTTGGAATTAAGGCTTAAATCCCTCGAGGTTTACTACAAGGGTGAAAAAATAGCAACAACCCAGAGGGAATTTGCGCTCCTCAAACTGCTTATAGAGAGGGCTGGATCTGTAGTAAGTAGAGAGGAGATATACTCAAAGGTATGGGGTCAGTCTTATGGCGACAGCTCTAATGTGGTGGATGTATACATAAAGAACCTAAGAAACAAGTTAAAAGATAAGGAGCACAAAATAATCAAAACTGTGCGAGGATACGGCTATATGCTGAGCTTGGAAGATGTCAGTAAGGCTTAAAGCGCTCCTTCTTTTTTTCAGTCTTTATATTGGTAGCGTATTTCTACTTTCCGTGTTTAGCCTCATGGTTATCAGAACAACCCTTTATCAGTATGTTTTGAATTATGTGGACTATCAGGTAAACCCACTTATGGAATTTTATAACAACTACTACAAAAACCCCAATCAATACGCCCTTTTGTTATCTGAAGATGTTGTCTCAAGAGAGATAGCCAGCATACTGTTAGACAAAAAGGGTAATGTGGTAAACATAGAAAGCTTCTTAGAGGGTGAAATACCCCATATGGAAGAGGATGAAATAAAGAAAGTCCTGAAATTAAGAAGGGGTATAGGGGAGCGTTATGCCTTCATTGTAAAAAGGGTAGGAGACTACGACCTTATTCTTCTTGGAAAGTTAGATAGTATAAAAAGGGTTGAGGGTCGCATACTGCTATTCACGGGCATCTTGGTCCTGCTCATATCTGCACCCGCATCGGTTCTTGCCTTCTTACTCATAAATAGGCTTTTAAAACCTCTTTCCTACCTCAGGTACATCTCTGAGTCTTTATCGAGGGGCGAGCTGGACATTGAGATAGAAAGGAGCGGTCGTAGGGACGAGTTTGGACTTTTGGAAGAAGCCTATGCCAACATGGTGGAAAAGCTTAAGGGTATCATTCTCTGGCAGAGGGAATTTATAAGAAACATAACCCATGCCCTCAAGACTCCCCTTGCCTACATAAGAGGGCAGGCGGAACTTCTGCAGATGGGCGCTTACGAGGGTGATAGGCTAAGGGATATCTATCACAGCATTCAGTTTCAGTCAGAAAAAATGGAAAGATTAATAACACAGCTCACCACCATAATGAGGCTCGAATCCCAGATGCCCCTCAAGATAAGCAAAGTAAGCATAAACCAAATCTTTGCGGAGCTGGAGGAGGAGTACGAATTTATTAAGGCGGATAGAGACTTCAAAGTGGAGTACCTTGAAGAGGACAAAGAGATTGAGGTGGATAAAGAGTACTTCAAGATGGCTTTGAGGAACCTTATAGAGAATTCTTACAAGTATACTTCAGAGGGTGCAAGCATAAGGCTATACTGTCATGACAACTGTATAGTGGTGGAGGACGACGGTATGGGCATGGAACACCCCGAGCGGGCTGGCGAGATATTTTACAGGGAAGCAACAGACAAGGAAGGCTCCGGACTGGGGCTATACATCGTAAAGCTTGTCACTCAAAAAAGCGGAATGGACATGAAGGTAGAAAGTAAAAGGGCGGCCGGCACAAAGGTAAGCCTATGCTATAATTTTAAATTATGAGAAAATTAACATTCCTCATTCTTCCTCTCCTGCTTTTGGCCGCTGCCTGCAAAAAACAGCATGAATTCTACGGACACCTTTTTGAGCAACCCGCCTATAACTTTGAGCTTACCGACCACAAGGGAAAGGTGGTGAAACTCTCCGATTACACAAGGCAAAGTAAGATAGTTTTCATATTCTTTGGCTACACCCACTGTCCCGATGTTTGTCCTACAGCCCTCGAAACGCTTGCAAAGGTCATCAAACAGCTCAAGCCAGAAGAGGCAAGCAAAGTGCAGGTGCTTTTTATAAGTGTTGACCCCGATAGAGATTCCCCCGAGGTTCTTAGAAACTATGTGCCCTACTTTCATCCAAGCTTTGTTGGGCTTTGGGGCTCGGAGGAGTCAATTAGGAAAATCGCGCAGGAATATAAAGCCTATTACAGAAAGGTGGAAGGGGAATCCAAGGGGGGCTACCTGGTGGACCACACCGCCACCATATACCTCATTACCCCTGACAACAGAATAAAACTTCTTTACACACCAGCAAAGCAAGAACCAAGCAAGATGGCGGAGGACATAAGATTTTTGCTGAAGGGCTTATAGAGGAGATCTTCAAAAGGAACGGCTTTGAGCTTGAAAAAGAACAGGTAAGGAGCTTTGCCTTGTACTTAGAAGAATTAAAGAGGTGGAATAGGGTTCACAACCTCACCGCCATAAGAAACGACAAAGAGATAGTCAAAAGGCACTTTCTTGATTCAATAACTGTAAGCCTGTGTCTTGAGGAAAAGGGTGTAAAAGTGGATGGGCTTTCCCTATGCGATGTGGGTAGCGGCGCAGGCTTTCCCGGTGTACCCCTTAAGATATACTACAAAGACCGCATAGAGCTTACCCTCATAGAAGCAGTGGCAAAGAAATGCTCTTTTCTTGAGACACTTAAGTTAAAGCTTGGGCTTTCCTATCGTGTTATATGCAAGGAAGCTCAGAAGGTAAAGGAAAATTTTGACCTCGTGGTGTGCAGAGCCCTTGGGCCTTCGGAAGAAGTAATACCACTCATGGAAGGCCTCTCAAAAAGATACATACTTGTAATGAAAGGAAGTGAAGTTCAGCCTGGCTATGATTATTGTAGAATACAGCTCCCAGATGTAAAGAGTTATATCCTCTTTCTGGCAAAGACCAAATAGCCCGTGTGGGCGGTCATGAGGTCTTGTGGTCTTAAACGGTCCGGGTTTACCTTGTAGGGTCTTTTGAGTAATTCGACAACCTCTACATGGCAAAAGAGGCTTTCCATGTCTCTTAAAAGGGAACTTACCTGATTGGTGGTGGGTAGAAGGCAGGAGAAGGCTCCGCCTGGCTTCATAACTTTCCAGACCTTGTCTAAGTAAGGTAGTGGGTCCTTGACATCTACAAAAACCGCATCAAAATAACCATACTCCAAGTCCACCACAGAAAAGTCCACATTCTCCAGCCTTACATTCTTACAAAGATCAAACTTCTCCCAGTTTTTTCTGGCCAGCCTATAAAATTCCTCCCTTACCTCATAAGCCCAAACTTCTCCTGCAAGCCTGGAGAAGACCGCGGTAGAGGCACCGCTTCCCACGCCAAACTCCAAAAGCCTCTTTTCCCTTGAAAGGTCAAGCTTGAAGGCTATGTAGAAGCTGTCCTTTGGATAAACAATCTGGGTTTTTCTATCAAAACCAAGGAGTATAACATCTTCAAGGGTTGGATGCAGAAGACAAAAGCCTTTGACTACCTCGCCGGGATTTCTTCCCACCACATCCTCAAGCTTTAGAAGCCTATCCTTCAAGTTTAGACTAAAATCCTTGCTGAGACGCTTGACATACCTCCTGTCTCCCGCCACCAAGAGAACAAAGTCTCCTTCTTTGAAGCTCATCTTAGCTCCAATATGGCTTTACCCAGGTTGTAGGAGGCCATAGAGTATTTTAGGGCGTAGTTGTAATCACCAACCCTGTAGTTTTCCCTGGCCACATGGTGGAACAGAAGCTGGTAAGCAAAGAGCTGTGGATGTCTTTTTGAATGTTTTTGGGTTTCATTGAGCAAAAGGGAAGACCTTCTTAGCCTCTTACTTGCCACAACTTTGTCTTTACCAAAGCTGTCAGGAGACCTGATGCCCTCAAGAGCTTGTAAGACCCTATCCGCCGACCTCATGGCCTTGATGTCTCCCTTTTCACAGGCAAGGCTCGTGAGAATCTCTGCCTCTCTCATCAAGTCCTCATAAACCATGTTCTCTTTAAGAGCCATGTATCTTATTCTCAGAAGATGGCAGTCAAGGGCAAAGACGCCAGAGAGGGTCATAAGAAGCAATAGCCAAAACACAAAAAAGATTATAATATTAGCAAAACCCTATGGTGTTGGGCATACTCATAGTTGAGCTTTTCTTTCCAGAAAACGGCTCTCTTAAGGAAAAGAGATACTACATAAGGTCCATGAAGGATAAGGTCAAATCTTCCTTCAATGTATCGGTAGCCGAGGTAGACCATCATGACCTTTGGCAGAGGTCAAGCCTTGCCTTTGTATGCGTAGCTGGTGAAAAGTCCATAGCCGAGAGCACCCTAAGCGGTGTAAAAAAGCTCCTTGACAGGCACTATCCTGAATTTTTGCTGGAACTAAAGATGGAATTTCTAAAGCTTTAAAAGCCAAGACTCGCATAAGAGACTATTGAGTCAGTCGGCTCCTCGTAGTAGATTTTGTAGTCAAAGAACCTTCCCCTTTGCAAGCCCGCTTTTTTCAACATATGGGAAAAGACGAGGTTAGTATAATGACCGTCTATGCGAGTAGGGTTTCCATCCTTTTCAAGCAGGTCAAAGGCTTCCCCTGACTGCAAATCCTTGAGAAGGTCAAGATAAGCCATGTCCCTAAAGGAAGGGTCATAGCTCTGGGCGTCGCCAAACTTTTTACCCACATGGCTTAGGTCAACGCTGGATATTATGAGGGTATGTTTTAGCTCCCAGCCGATTATCCTCAAGAGGTTCTCGGCTAACTCCTCCAAAAAGCCTCTATTCCCGTAGGATACTATAAGGGCAAGGGCCTCGGCTTCTGGAAACAGCATCTTGGCATAGATACCTGCAAATTCTATGGAGTGCTCCATGCGATAGGAGAGAAGGTCGTGAGTTATTTCAAAGCTGTAAAGATTCTGAAGCCTTTCTAAAAGGTCTTTTCTTGTCCTTAAAATGCCAAAGGGTGTTTCCATGTCCAGAGGAAGGGCGGAAAAGGGCATTTCATGCCAGTAGTGGGAGACACCAAGTATGATTATCAGTCTCCTGTCTTCCTTTAGCCTTCCATAGCCTTCCCAGTAGGTATCCTTAGCAACCCTTATGTCCATATGGGGCACCATAAGTCCGAGCATCTCCTCCTTTTCCTTTTTATCACCCATCAAAAAGCCCCTACACCCATTACCATCGCATGGATAGACCTCGCCCGCATGAGACATGGGTCTTATACCTTTAAGAAGAAGTTCATTTGTCTCCCGCTTTAGAATCCTTCGAAAATTGTCGTTGTCCAGCAGTAAAAACCTATCAAGAAGGTTTATAAACTCCGCAAGCTCTTCCTCCCTAAGAAGGTGACCCGTTCTGCGTATAAATTCTATCCTGATATCGCCAATATCCCTCGTGCCATCCATAAGAGAAAGCAACAAAAGAGCAGGGTAGGGCACGGCAAGGCTCTCAGAGAGGTTTAGAGGATCAACCAGCAGGAACCTCTCCCCGAGGGGCTGGATATTGACGGGTCTTATTTTTGGCTTCATCCAAACAGAAGTATTTCCTCTTCTACAAACTTGCCCTCCACAAGCTCCCAGCTTCTGTAAGATACCACTTTACCCTTGCTGACTGAGAGGATGATGTAGGAAAGGCCTTCGAAAGCCCTCTCTAAATCAAACTGGGAGGGTCTATCGGGGTGGTCAGGATGAGAGTGGTAAACGCCTACCACATCAAGTCCAAAATCCCTTGCCTTTTTCTCAGCCTTCATATAGTCTTCGGGAGTTATCTCGTAGCGATCGTGTTTCCTGTCGGGGTTTGCGTTAGGCGTTTCGTAGGCCCCAAAGACGGTCCTTAGGGTATCTTCCATCTTTCCAAGGAGTAACCCGCAGGTTTCGTGAGGGTAATCCCTTTCAGCCTGAGCTATTATCCTCTGCAGGGCAGAACCCTTGATCCTCAACATGTTTAAACTACCGCGTGTTGCACGAGCAGTTCTGCTATCTGGACTGCGTTGGTGGCAGCACCCTTACGGATGTTGTCGGCCACAATCCAAAGGGAGAGCCCGGGCTCGAAGACCGTGTCTTTCCTCAGTCTTCCCACAAAGACTTCATCCCTGCCAGCCACATCCACCGCAAGAGGATACTCGCCCCTTTCTGGTTCATCCAGCACTACAACACCCCTTGCCTTCTTTAGAAGGTCTCTTGCCTCCTCCGGTGATAATTCACCCTTGAGCTGGACACTCACCGCTTCCGAATGTCCGTAAAAGACCGGCACCCTCACGCAGGTAGCGGAGACTCTTATATTGGGGTCGTGGAGTATCTTGCGGGTCTCGTTGAGCATCTTGAGCTCTTCCTTTGTGTATCCGCTCTCGGCGAAGGCATCTATCTGGGGGACCACATTAAAGGCTATCCTCTTTGGCAGATGCTTTTGGGGAGGTACATCCCTTCCCTCGCACCAAGCCCTCGTCTGTTCCTGAAGCTCCCTTATGGCCTTTGCGCCAGCTCCAGAGACGGACTGGTAGGTGGCAACCACTATGGCGGATATGCCCACTTGGTCGTATATGGGCTTTAGGGCAACGAGCATCTGTATTGTGGAACAGTTAGGGTTTGCAATTATGCCCTTGTGTTCCTTAATGTCCTCAGGGTTTACCTCTGGCACAATGAGAGGCACATCTGGATCAAGTCTCCAAGCGGAGGAGTTATCTATAACCACCGCACCATCTGAGGCAAACTTGGGAGCATACTCCCTGCTTATGGATGAACCAGCAGAAAATAGTGCTATATCTATTCCAGAAAAATTCTTCCTTTTTGTGAGGGCCTGCACCCTTACTTTTTCACCTCTAAAGCCAAGCTCTAAACCTTCCGAGTTTTCTGAGGCAAAAAGCTCCAATTCATCTACGGGGAAGTTTCTCTCTTCTAAAACCTTAAGAAAAGTCCTGCCTACCTCTCCAGTGGCACCAACCACTGCTACCCTATATCCCATAGTTATAATTATAAGCCATGTTTTGGCTGATTTTTGCCGTGCTTGCCTTTCTCAGCCTATTGCCAAACCTTGAAAAGTATCCTTTCAAAAACGAGGAATCCCTGCGCAACCTTGTTGCCTTTGAAATGTGGCACTCGAGGGAGTATATACAGCCCACATTACTGGGCGAGCCTTACTTTAACAAACCACCTCTCTTTAACTGGCTCATAGTGCTGTATGCTCAGATATTCTCTTGGGATGAGCTGGTCGGAAGGATGGTTAGTCTAACCTCTCTCTTAATGACCCTTCTACTTATTGGATTTTTCTCATACTTTCTTTTCAAAAAATTGGAAACAGCCCTTCTTTCTGCCCTTATTTTCATAACCTTCGGCAATGTGCTTTTTTTCTACGGCTATCTGGCAGAAATTGACATGCTTTTAACTTTTCTCCTTTTTTTGGGCCTCTGCTCTATATATCTGTGGTGGGATAGGGATAAGAGCCTTTTTGCCATGGCTGGAGGTCTGGTATTCGGTTTTTCTGCGCTCTTAAAGGGCTTTCCTTCTTACGCCTTCCTCTTTTTCTCTCTTCTTGCCCTTGCCCTGCACTTCAGAAAGGTAAAGCTCCTTGTGAGCAAGGGGGCTCTTCTTCTCTACACACTATCACTGCTTCCACCCATTGCTTGGCTAATTCTGACGCCAAAGCCAATCCTTTATCTTTTGAACCTTTGGAGGGAAAGCTTTGACAGAGTCCATGGGGACTTTTCTAGGCTACAGCACTTTTTTATGTACCCTTTGACCAATCTCAAGGACCTTTTGCCTTGGAGCCTTCTTTTTCTTTTAGCCCTGTATAACTTGAGAGGAAGACTGAGCTTTCCATCACCCATAAGATTTCTCTCTCTCCTTTTCTTGCTCAACTACATTCCTTACTGGTTTTCTAACTCTGCTGGCAGGTACATACTTCCCCTTTACCCCATTCTGTCCCTTATTTTCTCCTTCTACATAGGAGAAGTCCTTCAAAACAGGGGATTCAAAAAACTCCTTGTAGGCGCTTTAGCCTTGACTGTTAGCCTCAGGCTTTTGTACGGACTTTTCTACTTTCCTTACAAAGGTCAGGGGGAAACTTCAAGAAAGAAAATAGCCCGTGACATGATAAGTCTTATAGACTTAAGAAAGGACATTGCATGCGAGTGTCCGGAAGAAAAGTCCCTATGCCTTTACATAGGTTTGGAAAGGGGGAAACCCCTAAAAAGGCTCAGCCAAAGCCCTAATGCGGAGTATGCGGTAGCCTGTAACAGAAGGATTGGAAAACCAGTCAAAGAATACCTATTGAAGGACAAGGTGGTCAGCTTAGAGAGTTTAAATTAATAATCCATGGACATAAAGCCAGAGGAGCTTTACCGGCTAAAAGATAGGATTCTTGTGGACATAAGAAGCCCCTCCGAGTACGAGGAGTTCCATATACCGGGTGCTGTAAACTTACCCCTCTTTGGCGACGAGGAAAAGAGTCTAATAGGCCTTGTCTACAAACATAGGGGCTTAGAAGGGGCAAAGGAGATTGGTTACCAAATTGCCCAACAAAAGCTCCAGTGGTTATTGAAAGCCTTCAAGGAGCTGAAAGGAAAACATTCCAAGGTTGTGGTCTATTGCTGGAGAGGTGGCCTGAGAAGTCAAGAGCTGTGCAAGTTTTTAAGTTCGATGGGGGTGGAGGTTTTTAGGCTGGAAGGTGGCTATAGGGCTTACAGGAAATTCATCCTTGAGGATATGGAGCGGCTGTTGGAAGGTAAAAGGTTTCTCGTGCTGACGGGTAAGACGGGCGTTGGCAAATCCAGGCTTCTAAGAAGACTAAGGGAGGAGGGCTATCCCGTTCTTGACCTGGAGATGCTCGCAAAAGACAGAGGCTCTGTGTTCGGTAAGGTGGGCATAGGAGAGAGGATTAGTCAGAAGCTTTTTGACTCCGTACTCTACGAGGAGCTAAGAAGAATGGACTCAAGCCTCATTCTGCTGGAGGACGAAAGCAGGCTTATAGGAAATGTGCATATACCGGCACCCCTATGGCACAAAAAAGAGCATGGTATATATGTAGAACTGGAGGCAAGCCTGCAGAGAAGGCTCAGGAATATCCTTGAGGATTACACATGCTTTGAGGGCTGGCAAGAAGAAGCCAAAATAGCACTACACAAGATAAGAAAGTACCTTGGAGAAGAAAGGTATAAAAAAGCCATAAACCTGCTTGAAGAAGGCAAGGCGGAGGAGCTTGCCCTTCTCTTGATGACCGATTACTACGATAGGACATACAAGCTCCAGAAAAGGGCATCTTACAAGCTTGACTGCTCCGATTTAGAACACTGCCTTGAAAGCCTAAAGAACTTATACACGCAACTTCTTAAGGAAAGGGTAGCCCCTTAACCTTGCCAACATTCTCTTCTCCCTTAGCTCCACATATACCTCAAGGCCCTCAATCCTGCAAGGAGGCTTTACAAAACATAGGGCTATGCCCTTTTGAAGACTTGGCGAGAAGGTGCCACTGCTTACATAACCTATCTGCTCTTCCCCTTGGAAAAGGGGGTAGCCTTCCCTTGGAACACCCCTTTTGAAAAGCTCAAGACCAAATAGCTTCTTCCTTATGGGTCTTCTTAGAAGCTCCTCTTTACCCATGAAGTCCTTCCCATGACTTACGAATCTATCTAAACCTGCCTCGAAGGGCGTTATGTCCTCAGAAAGTTCATGTCCATACAAGGGCATGCCAGCTTCTATCCTAAGCACATCCCTGGCACCAAGCCCACATGGCATGCAGTCCTTGAGAAGTTCTTTAAATAGTTCTGCACCCTCTGACAAGGATGTATAGACTTCAAAACCATCCTCGCCCGTGTACCCGGTGCGAGAAACAAGGTTGTTGTCGAAAAACTCAAAGTGGTAGTACTTAATATTCTCAACGGGAAAGTGCTTTTTGAGAACCTCTACCGCCCTTGGACCCTGCACGGCCAGCTGAAGGGTAGTGGCGCTCACATCCTCTACATCAAGCCCGTGAAAGGTGAGCCAGTCTACAACCTTGTCTTTATTTACTGCGTTCACGCAAAGGAAAAACCCCCACTCCGATAGTTTGTAAAGGGTTATGTCGTCTTTTACGCCTCCCCCCTCGTTTAAAAGCAGATTGTACTGAACCCTACCCTTTTTCAAGGCTTCAATACTCCTTGAAGTCAGGTATTCAAGCTTTTTGTAATCGCCGCTGACCATGAGCCTTCCCATGTGGGATATATCAAAAACTCCGCAATGGTCTCTCACCGCAAGAACCTCTTTGCTTATGGAGAAGTATTCCAAGGGCATATCCCATCCCGCAAATTTTGTGAATTTTGCACCAAGGTTTTTGTGAAGCTCATATAGATAAGGTCTCATATTAAAATTTTAGCCCATGCTTGACAGATACATACTAATAAACCACATAAAAGCCTTTTTGCTTATACTTACGGTAATAATTGGTATCATTTATGCATACCTCATGGGGGAGGTATTTCTACTTTTCAAAGATAAAAGTCAAGATATTTTGATATCTTATACCATAAATTTTATGCTGATAGCCTTTTTTTACATGAATGCGTTTGTTACAGGCATAGCTCTCCTTGTGGTTTTTAGAAGGATATTGGCCAAAAAAATTGATTTATTGGCTCAGAGCTTCGGAATTTCTCCTCTCAAGCTTTACTCATCTGTTGTCCTTTTTTCCCTTTTTTTATTCTCTTTAAACCTTTTGTGTAGCTACAAGCTCTACCCAGAAAGTCAAAAGAATCTCTACAGGATAGAAAGGGAGTACAAGAAGGCAAAGGAGGTAGAGAGCGGTTTGGTAAGAAACCTTTGGCTTACGAATGAAGAGAACGGCGAGGTAAGGTTCTACAATTTTGAGCTAGTTGACATCTCCGATGGAAGGCTTTATCGCTTTTACATGCTTAGAGTAAAGGAAGGCTCCATAAAAGAGGTGGTGACCGCTGAGGTGGGCAAGTGGGATGGAGAAAGGATTAAACTGAGGGACGCCAAAATAAAAAATCTCGTCACAGGAGAAGAGTTGACAGGAGATTTAGACATAAGTTATTTGGAGCTTGATAGGATAAAACCACTGGCGGAAAAGCCCGAACACCTCCCAATGAAGGATGTCCTCATGCTCAGCCTGCTTGGCGACAGGACAGGCCTGAACCATCGCTACTATAGTTATGAGATGGCAAGGAGGTTTTTCTCATCAACGCTTTCTGTTTTTATGACTCTAATCTTAGGTTGGGTCTACCTCAGGTGGAGAAATTTCAACATAGCAATTGTGTCTTTGCTTGCTGTCTTTTCCCTTCACTGGTTCCTTCTGAACCTTATGAGATCTCTGGCAGAAGGCACAAACCTTAACCTTTTTTTCATACTCATGCTCTATCTACCCATACCCCTACTTTCCCTAAAAGGACTTTATGATTTGAGCAAAGGATTCCGGCTCTAAGCTTGCTCCTCCCACAAGAAGTCCATCCACATCCTTCATGCGCATATAGTCTCCAGAGTTCCTTGGGTTTACGCTACCACCGTAAAGAACCCTCGTCTTGCCACCATGCTTAGGGTTTATGTGGCATAGAAGGTCTTTTATGTAGGCGTGGACCACCTGAGCATCCTCGGGTGTAGCAGGGTTGCCAGTGCCTATTGCCCACACCGGCTCATAGGCTATGTCTAAACTATCTGTAAATTCCTCAAGACCGGAAAGGGCAAGCCTAATCTGGGTCTCAACAACTTTGAAGGTGAGCCCTGCCTCCCTCTCCTCAAGCCTCTCACCCACGCATAGTATAGGCCTCACGGAGGCTTTTAGACAAGCAGTTATTTTCTTGTTTACAAACTCATCAGACTCTCCGAATATCCACCTTCTCTCCGAGTGACCAACTATTACATAAGAGATGCCCAGCTCCTTTAGCATATCTAAGGATACCTCCCCAGTGTAAGCGCCCTTTTTATCATGGTGACAGTTCTGGGCACCCAGCTTTATGCTACTATCCTTTAACATCTCGCTCGCAACGCACAAAGATGGAAAGGGTGGGCAGATTAAAACTTCCCTCCCTTCCAAGCCATAAATAAGAGGCAAAAACTTCTGAAGGTACTCCTTTGTTTGTGATGGTGTTAGGTTCATTTTCCAGTTGGCTGATATGAGCTTCATCAGGTATATTATAAACCATTAAAGAGGAACTCTTCCCTTTTGCGCAGAATTGATGGGCAAACATGGTAAACCGCTGCCTTGTCTAATACAAGCCTGCGGGCTAACATAGCCTCAGTCACAACACAGCACAATAAGACAAAAGGCTAAAAAGGTTATCCAAACATCAAAAAGCCTCAGTCCTGCTCGTAATCTTCTTCAAACAAATAGAAGATTTTGTGAAAGCCCTTTTCAAAGAAATGGCTACATCCGTTGACCTGCCAAACTTCAGAGTCGTACACCACAGACAAAGTGTAAAGGGCTTACAATTTGACCACTTGCCAGATAACCCACAAGACTTTGTCATAGCCTTTGATTCCACAGGCATTAAGTTAACAAACTGCACAGCCCTTGTTCCATAGAGTTGAAAAAATTCCACAAAGGAGGCTAAGGCTTTAGGTTTCAATGTCATGCAGATGATAGCATACAAAGGCTACTACTATTAGACATTTAGACAAGAGAAGTGCAAAGCCAGCGATAAAGGTCAGAAGAAAGGCATTCATAACAGACAACATGGCAAGAAATTGGATAGTAAGGGAAATAAGAAGGGGCAGGAAAAGGTGGAACTGAGAGGAATTGGTATGGAAGATGGCGGCATGTGGATGGATGTAGGTTATGGGGATTGGTGGTAAGTAGGGTGTGGGAATGTTCTGGAGCATATCCAGCCTGCTATTGGACGCAGTACACCGTGGGTATTAAATATTTGTTAGCAGCTCCTACAAAGTGGCTCAAAATCAAAGATGTGGGTGACCTAAAAATATCTATTCATTCTGAGTTTTTGACATTCTTCCTACTATTAAAGCATGTATAGTCTATGCCAAATGTCCTGAGCTAAACTTCCTAATAGCTGGTTATACCCCTTGACAAGGAAGTTGAAGTAAGTATATATATACTTAATAC
>JAOAIS010000044.1 GCA_026414575.1 Aquificaceae bacterium
TCATAACCACACCTACAACTCGACGGTATACACTTCCACCCACGACACCATGCCAGTGAGGGGCTGGTTTCACGAGGAAATAGACGAGTACACAAGAGCAAAAGTCCTTGACTACTTAGGCTATGTGCCAGAAAACATAAGTCATGCCTTTGTTAGACTTGCTTACATGTCGGTGGCAAAATACTGCATAGTGCCCATGCAGGACCTTTTAGGTCTTGGCGGGGAGAGCAGGATAAATACCCCAGGAACAGTTCAGGGAAACTGGGCGTGGAGGATGAAAAATTTGCCAAAGGAAGAACTAAAAGAGTTTTTGACTTTTCTTTGTCATACATACGGTAGGTAAATAGGGAACTTTAGGGACTTTGACGCAAAAAGCAGGATGTCATCCGATTCCACAATTGGTGCTAAAACCTGTTACACCCCCATATTGAAGTCACCTAAATGCAAGCAAATGTTACAAATGGGGCATTGGTGCATTTTTATAAAGAAAAAATTATTGGGTAGAAGCCTCTTTTAATGCTCTCGTCTTTCAAGTTTAACCCTTTTAAAGTTCTCCTGCATCTATACAGGCCAGTATAAAATCATGCGTTTCTCAAGGCTTTGCTTGACCATTATACCGATAAGTCATAGTCCCATCTTTAAAGAATAACATTCGAGTGTAAATGTTTTTTTGCTGGTTTGTCCAATAATAGTTTCAATATCCTCCAGAACATTCCCACATACCATCCTCACAACCCATTCCCATAACCTCAACTCGCCCACATGCTCTAACCACCACTTAAAAACATACTCCTTGGCGTAATTAAGCTTAGACTCCCTCCTTATGTTCTCAAGCCTCAAACTACTCAAATAACCTCCAAACTATCCCTGAGAAGGAAGAAAGAGGCTTTCCACATGCCACCATCCAACATACACATTCTCGTCCTTAAATAGCTTCTTATACTTCCTTATGTTTCTCACAACTTCATCCCTTGCCATGCCACGCTTCTGCTTTTCTCATGCATTTCCCAATAGCTCTATGACACACTGGCTATGTCATGTTCTGTTGTTAGTTGCTTTTTTATACAAAACCCCGCCCCTGCTTATGCCTAATGCAATATGAACGCTTTATGCCTGTATAGTCAGGAAATATGACAAAGCCTTTTGGTAGGTCTTGTGGCATATGGTCAGAGTGGAAGCCTTCTTTGGTATATCTCTGTGGTTCTTGTCAGCTTGAAGGGTCTTCCTTAACCTTTTTTCTTTGATTGTGCTGTGGTTATTTATTGGGCAATGAGGATTTACATCTACATAAATCTTTGATTAAAGATTGCCAATTTAGGCGGGGAAAACTTTCTCTGCTGGCTCTAAATACTTTTCCGACAATGGCACATAAGGCGAGGGTTTGCTTAGGGTTATACTAACACTTCATAAGATAGCTCATTGACTTTATGTTTTACATTGGACTATGATATACATAAGGCATGCTTACCTTTTCAGTCTGTCCCCACGACACAGCCAAAGGACTTTCAAGGTGGGAAATTCTAAAACAGAAGCTGGAAGAGCTACTTGATGAGCAAATATTTTTCCAACCCCTAAAAAGCCATGAGGAGGAGTACGAAAGAATAGAAAAGGGAGATTTTTTTGATATTTACTATGCAGGTCCCTTGGTTTCTCCAGCCCTCTACAAGCTTGGCTATTTACCCGTTGCCAAGTATAGCGGTCAGAGAGATTGTCTTTTTACGGTCGTCAGAGAAATACCCCCAGAGGGAGAAATTCTTGTCGCGGTGCCGTTTCTTAAGCCCGCTGGCATAGCCCTTATGAGCCTTGACTTGTCAAGAATTAGGGTTGTGTTGGTTTCAAACTTTCCGGAGGTTTTCCGTCTTCTCAAAGAAGGAAAGGTCCACGCAGGGATAATGTACAACGAGACCTGGAGCCAAATCCCCTCAGAGGAGAAGGAAGGTTTCAAGGTCCTTGAAGAATTTATGTTTGAGTCATCCCACCTTTTTATGGTAAAGGCGGGGCTTGAAGATAGGGTAAAAAAAGCCCTTTTCTCCCTTGAGGGTATTGAGCCTGCTTCTGAGGAGGATGTAAGAAATACGGAAAGACTGTTTTTTGAGTTCGATAGATTTTCCAGCCTTTGGTCAAGGGCAAGCATTGCAGAGGCGGTTTCTAAGTCCGAGCATATAGGAGTGCTTATATATCAGGACAAAATCCTCTACGCAAACGATGCCCTTCTGAAGGCTTTGGGCTATAAAAGGGAAGAAGTCGTGGGCAAGGACACTTACCATATGATAGAGGAGCTGATACATCCCCTTTATAGGGAGAATGTCAGGCAAGTGGTGGAGCTAAGGCTTTCGGGGAAAAGCTTAAAAATGGAGTATGGGGAGGTCCCTTACTACAGGAAGGATGGTAGCTTGGCTTATATGCTAACAACCTCCGAGACCATACTTTACGAAGGTAGATACTCGGGCGTGGTATTTTTTGTGGATGTTACAAAGAGAAAAAGGCTCGAGAGGCTATACAGGCTTTTGCAGGAGGTAAACCAAATCATAACCCAGTCAAACCTCGAGGAGGAGCTTTTTCAGAATATGTGCGACGCATTGACACGCAGTCTTGTGGTGGATTTTCTATGGGTAGGGACGGTGGAAGGGTCGAGAGAGGGTCTGAGACCCACCCATTTTCCCAAATTCAAGAGCAGTTATTATAGGGATTTTATAAGCTACATTAAAGAAAAGGCGGGAAACATAGAGGGCATTGCAGAGGAAGCTTGCAGGACCAACGCTGTGCAGATAAACGAAAACACTCTCAATATGTCAGATGCTGAAGTTTGCAAGGGCAGAATGCTGGATGCGGGCTTTTTTTCCTCTTGCGTCATACCCCTTCAGAGGGGAGGAAGGGTAGAATTCTTGCTATTTTTGTACTCGGGAGAACCTTACTTTTTTCAGGAGGAAATGGCTGAGGTGCTCTACGAGATAAAGAATAACCTTGAGTTTGCCTTGCATAAGTTCGAAAGCACAGAACAGAGTATGCTTATGTCAGAGGCTCTAAAGAACACATCTTGGGTTTTTATAACTGATTCAGAAGGAAGAATACTCTATGTAAACGATGCGGTTTGTCAGATTTCTGGCTACACAAGGGAAGAGCTCATAGGACAAAAACCCAACATCTTCAAATCGGGACACCACCCGCCAGATTTCTACAGAGAGCTTTGGGAAAGTATACTCTCTGGTGAGCCCTTTCACGGCATATTTGTAAACCGCAGGAAGGATGGTGAAATATTCTACTTAGAAGAAAGCATATACCCCATAAGGCTTCCCAATGGTGCCTTGAGGTTTGTGGGCATTGGCAAGGATAGAACCAGGGAAATTCAGCTTTCATCGGAGCTGGAGAGGCTCACCTTTTACGATGTGGTTACGGGTCTTTATAACTTTGATGGCTTCAAGCTTAGAGCCAGAGATGTTTTAAGGGGCAGTGGCAAGTTTGTGCTTTTTGTAATAGACCTCTACCGTTTTTCCTTTGTCAACAAAAACTACGGCATAATAGTGGGTGAAAAGGCCCTTGCGGAGGTGGCAAACAGACTCAAAGAAGCTTTTCCCAGCGGTATTCTCTGTAGGGTTTCTGGGGATGAGTTTGCCCTTCTGATGGGACCCTTGCAGAATGAAGAGGATGTTTTGTCCTTAATGGACCTTCTCAAGTCTGTTTTCGATAAGCCACTTTTTGTTGAGGGTTATGAGCTTAATATGTCTTTCAACGCAGGCGTTTCCATATATCCCACGGACGGCAAAGATATAAACCTTTTGTACGAAAAGGCTGTTGTTGCCCTTGGGGAAGCCAAGGAAGCGGGAGAAGGAGAAGTTAAGTTCTTTGAAGAACATTTAGAGGAAAAGGCGGATAAGTATGCGAAGGTGATGAGCCTCCTTTCTAAAGCTTTGGAGGAGAATCTTTTTGTCTTTTACTATCAGCCCTACTTTAAGAATCCTAATTTAAGGCTCGCCGGTTTTGAAGCCCTTGTTAGGATTAAAGATAGAGAGGGGAATCTTTACAACCCCGGATACTTCATAGACCACCTGGAAAGAAGCAGGTTTTTGCCCATGTTCGAACGGTGGAGCCTGGAGGAAGCAAAAAGGTCTTACGAGAAATTAAGAGTTCCCGTATCTCTAAACATTTCTGCGAGAAGCTTTAGAAATCAGAGCTTTTTTGAAAGCCTTATGGGTCTTTCTGGTAATTTTTCCATTGTCATAGAAATCACCGAGAGACTGCTTATGGAGGACTTTGACAGAGCTGTGGAGCTGTTAAAAGGTCTAAGAGAAACAGGGCTTTACAGGATTGCCCTTGACGATTTTGGAACGGGCTACTCTTCACTCAATTATCTTTCAAGACTTCCAGTAGACATACTTAAGATAGATATATCCTTTACGCAGCAGACAGTGGGTGACAGAAAGATAAGGTCAATAGTTAAGAACCTTATAAAAATCGCTTCTGACCTCGGTATAGAAACCTTGGCGGAGGGTGTGGAAAAGAGGGAAGAGTTAGAACTCCTTCAGGAGATGGGATGCACCTATGTGCAGGGTTATTTTCTTGGAAAGCCTATGCCCGAGGAGGACGCCCTTAAACTGGTAGAAAGCATGTTAGAATATGGTTAATGAAGGAAGCCGTCCTTGCATCCTTGAGGGATACCCTTATGTCCCTCTACGGTTACGTGCCCGATGGCCTCATCCTCTCTCCCCCAAAGGAAGAAAGTCACGGAGATTATTCCACGAATGTGGCTTTTCTTTTGTCCAAGGAGTTAAAGAAGGATCCAAAGGACATATCCAGACAAATAGTGGAAAGACTCCCCAAGGAGGGCTTTTTTGCAGAGGCGGTAAACGGCTTTGTCAACTTTAGGCTTGGCGAGGGTTTAATAAAGGGGGAGCTTGTAAAGCTTATTAAGGAGGGTAGGGGCTACTTTTTCAAGCCATCGGAAAGACCCATGTTTTTACAGCTGGAGTTTGTGAGCGCCAATCCTACAGGACCTCTTCATGTGGGACATGGCAGGGGTGCGGTGGTGGGGGATGTGCTGAGCAGGGTATTCGAAAGGTTTGGGCATAGTGTGGTAAGGGAATACTACATAAACGACGCAGGAAACCAGATTCAGATGCTTGGGCTTTCTGTCTTTTACAGATATTGCCAGCTCTTTGGCGAGGAGAGGGAGGACATAAAAAAGGTCTTTGAGGAGGAGGGCTACAGGGGCGGCTATGTTCTGAGGCTTGCCAAGGACTTTAAGGTTTTTTACGGAAAAAGGCTCTTGGAGATGCCCAAGGAGGAATCCATAGACCTTTGCAAGGAATACGCCCACAGAAGGCTCTTGGAAGACATAAAGGAAACCCTTGAAGCGCTTGGGGTTAGTTTTGACACCTGGTTTAGTGAAAGAAGCCTTTATGGGAGGGGGCTTGTGGAAGAGGTAATAGGACTTTTGCAAGAGAGGGACCTTGTCTACGAGGAGGGAGGTGCTCTGTGGTTCAAAAGCACCGCCTTTGGCGACGACAAGGACCGAGTGCTCAGAAAGTCTGACTACTCCTACACCTACTTTGCTTCCGACATAGCCTACCACTGGGAAAAATACAAAAGGGGCTTTGAGAAGGTGATAAACCTCTGGGGTGCGGACCACCACGGCTACGAAAGAAGGCTTATGGGAGCTCTGAAGGCTCTTGGAGTACCAGAGGACTGGCTTAGAGTTGAGTTTGTGCAGATGGTGAGGCTCTTAAGCGGTGGGCAAGAGGTGAGGATGTCCAAAAGAACCGGAGAGTTTGTGACGCTTCAGGAGCTCCTTGAGGAGGTGGGTACCGACGCAGTAAGGTTTATGTTTCTTACCAGACACGGCGATACACCTTTGGACTTTGACATAGACCTGGTAAAGAAAAACACCTCCGAAAACCCCGTCTTTTATGTGCAGTATGCTCATGCCAGGATAAGGGGTGTCATAAGAGAAGTGAGAGAAAGGTACGGACTTGATGCGGACAAGGAGGACCTTACGCCCTATGCGGAAGCTCTCAGCGCAGGAGACTTGGGTCTTTTAAAGAAGTGTCTGAGGCTTAAGGATGTTTACGAAGGTGTCCTTCAGAGCCTTTCACCTCACCTCATTCCCTATTCCTTGCTGGATTTGGCAAAGGACTTTCACCACTACTACAACCACCACAGGGTTATGGTGGATGACAGAAGCCTTATGCTTTCAAGGCTTGCCCTATTTAAGGGCGTGGAGATAACCCTAAAAACCGCTTTTGACCTACTTGGAATAAAGGCACCGGAGAGAATGTGATGAGGATAACGGTAGTAGGCGGAGGATATGTGGGTCTTACCACGGGCGTTTGCTTTGCCCATCTGGGGCATGAAGTGCTTTTGGTGGAAAAGATTCCCCAAAAGGTGGAGCTTTTGAGGAAGGGCAGATGCCCCATCTACGAGCCTGGGCTTGAGGAACTCATGAAAGAAAGCCTAAAGGAAGGAAGGCTGCTTTTTACCACTGACCTTAGGGAGGGCGTGGAGTTTTCGGAGCTAATTTTCATATGCGTGGGAACACCTCAGAAGGCTGATGGCTCTGCGGACCTATCTCAGGTGGAGGAGGTAGCCAGAGAGACTGCAAAGTTCATGACCTCTTACAGACTTCTGGTAGAAAAGTCCACCGTCCCCATAAACACCCACAAACTCATAAAGAAGACTGTAGAACGATACCTCAAGGACAAAGGCATCCCCTTTGATGTGGCTTCCAACCCAGAGTTTTTAAGGGAGGGTTCCGCCGTGGAGGATTTCCTGAAGCCAGACCGTATAGTGGTTGGCGTAGAAAGTCAAAGGGCAAGGAGGATATTTGAGGAGCTTTACATGGGCTTTAGTTGCCCTGTGCTTTTTACCGACCCGGCCACTGCGGAGCTTATAAAGCATGCCAGCAATTCTTTTCTTGCCATGAAAATATCCTTTATAAACATGGTGGCGGACCTCTGCGAAAGAGCCGGCGCGGATGTAAATCTGGTGGCAGAAGGTATGGGCTATGATAGGCGCATAGGCAGGGAATTTCTGAACGCAGGCATAGGCTACGGAGGCTCATGCTTTCCGAAGGATGTAAAAGCTTTTATAAGGATGGCCCAGGACTATGGGCTGGACTTTGCCATTCTTAGGGAGGTGGACAGGGTAAACCAAGGAAGACCTGCAAGGTTTGTGGAAAAGGTAAAGGATGTGCTTTGGAGCCTCAAAAACAAAAAGCTGGCTATATGGGGGCTATCCTTCAAGCCTAACACCGACGACATAAGAGAAGCCCCTTCCATAAGGATAGTGGACATACTTCTAAAAGAAGGTGCAGAACTTTCCCTCTACGACCCCAAAGCCATGGAAAACTTCAGGATGCTTTTCCCCGAGGGCAAGGGCATAAGCTACGCCAAAGACCTTTATTCGGCGGTGGAGGGAGCCTGTGCCCTTTTGGTCCTTACCGAGTGGGAGGAGTTTCGCAGGGCAGACCTCAAAAAGGTTAAAGACCTTATGGAACTACCCATAATATTGGATGGAAGGAACATTTATGAGCGCCCTGCGGTGGAGAGTTTGGGTTTTGAATACTACGGAGTGGGAAGGTGAGGGTGTTGGTGACTGGAGCGGCCGGATTTATAGGCTCGCATCTTTGCGAGAGGTTTTTAAGGGAAGGTTTTTATGTGGTGGGCATGGACAACTTCCTTACTGGCTCGCCGGACAACATAGCCCATCTTTTTGAAAACAGAAACTTTCACTTTATCCACTACAATGTGGTCAATTACATATACATAGAAGGTCCTCTGGACTTGGTTATGCACCTTGCTTGTCCAGCCTCGCCGGTTGACTACATGAATCATCCAATACACACCATGAAGGTGGACTCTCTTGGAACTTTAAACACTCTGGGGCTTGCCAAGCTGAAAAAGGCCCGCTATGTGCTTGCTTCCTCTTCTGAAGTGTACGGCTCTGCGCAGGTACACCCCCAGCCCGAAGACTACTGGGGGTATGTAAACCCCGTAGGTCCCAGAAGCGTATACGACGAAGCCAAAAGGTTTTCTGAAGCCCTTTCTATGGCATATCATAGGGAGCATGGTCTTGATATAAGGATTGCCCGTATATTCAACACCTATGGGCCAAGGATGAGAAGGGATGATGGTAGGGTTATACCTACCTTTATAGAGAAGGCTCTCAAAGGAGAGCCTATGCCCATATACGGAGACGGCTCGCAGACTAGAAGCTTTTGCTATGTGGATGACCTCGTGGAGGGCCTGTTTAGACTTGCTACTGCGGAGGGCCTTGATGGTGAGGTTGTAAACCTTGGCAATCCTCAAGAGACAACCATCTTGGAGCTTGCCAAAAAAGTTACAGAGATTACAGGTTCCCACTCAAGTATTGAGTTTCTCCCCTCAAGGCCCGATGACCCACCGAGAAGGTGCCCCAACATAGAAAAGGCCAAAAGACTACTCCAGTGGCAACCTGTAAAAGACCTTGAGGAAGGACTAAGGAACACCGTAAGGTGGTTTGCGGGTTTATAATTATTCTGAAAAAGGAGGATAGAAGTGAAGAGGGAAAAGCTCATCATATTGCTGGGTATACTAATGGCTCTTGTCTTTTTCTACCTTGGCCTCAACGAATGGTTGAAAACCAAAGAAGAAAGGATACAGCCACCACCCGTAACGGTAAAACCCACATCTCCAAAACAACCCACGACTACCGAGGAAGTCCAAAAGAAGGAGCCTGAAAAGACTACTAACATACAGGGGGAGGAAAAACCTCAACAGAGGCAAGAGACTCCTATAGTCCAGAAGGTGCCCACACAAGAAGCTAAGGAAGAAGTTCGTGAGCAGAAAAAGGAGGAACAACACAAAAAAACCAAGGTAGAGCAGAAGGACCTTATAGCTCAGAAGGTTAAGCAAGAAAAGGAAGAATCAAAGCCAAAGAATAGGGAAGCCACTGCAAAACTACCAGAAAAAAAGGAATTGAAGGTATACACTGTCCAGATAGGTGCTTTTAAGGACAAGGAAAGGGCAAGGGGTTTAGTGGAAAGGGCTAATAGTATGGGCTACGAGGCTAAAGTGGTAGAGGAAGATAACTTCTATAAGGTGAGATTGACTGTTCGCACAAACAACATAAATCAGGAGCTTGGCAAGCTCAGAAAAACCTTTGGTGGTGCCATTTTAAAGCAATGATAAGAATTCTTTTTTTCTTTCTTTTTCTCTTTACTTTTTCCTGCGCCATAAAACAAGAGGATGTAAATAAGGCTCAGTGGCAGTACCACTACGACCTTGGCATGTCCTCTTACATGGCAAAGAACTACTCGGAAGCCATAGCCAACTTTTTTAGGGCTTCACAACTTTCCCCTCAAGAGCCAAAAGTGTGGAATGCTCTTGGGCTTGCCTATATGGAGGTTCAGGAATACCAAAAATCGGAAAATGCCTTTATAAGGGCCCTACAAGTGGACAAGGCATACTCAGATGCAAAGCTCAACCTCGGCATCCTTTACTACAGACAGAGGGATTACGAAAAATCCATAAAAGTCTTGAAGGAAGTCATAGAGGATGAGGCCTTTCCACAAAAACACATGGCTTTTTACTACCTTGGTAGGGTTTATCAGGCTATGGGTAACAACAGGGATTACATAAACTACCTTAAAAGGGCTACCGCCTACAACCCCATGTTTGTAGATGCCCAGTTAGAACTTGCCCAGGCTTACGAAGGTTTGGGTGATTATATTTCTGCCAAGGATGTGTATCTTAATCTTATTAACAATGGTATTAACAACCCCAGCATAGACCTAAGCATGGCAAGGGTTGAACACTTTTTGGGTAACCACTCTTCAGCAAAGAACTATATCAAAAGGGTTTTAGAAGATAGACAGTCCACGCCCCAGCTAAGGGCGCAGGCCTATGACCTTTTGAGCGCGGTCCTGATAGCCGAACAAGGAAGGACATTGCCTCAGAGGTTGGATGTTGAAGCACCGAAGATTGACGACGATAATCAGTCTCGGAGGGAAAAACCCCGGGAAGTTATTGGCACGCCTGAGCTTACTGCCAAAGAGAGCCCACCTCAGGACACACCTCCATCAAAGGCTCGGGTTTACAGGATACAGGTGGGCGCCTTTTCTTCTGTGGATTCGGCCAAGGCTTGGAGAGAAAGGCTCGAGAAAGAGATAAAACTTAAAAACCTTGTGGTAATAGAGAGTTCTGGAGTTTTTAAAGTACTGTATGGAGCTTTTAACAGTAGGGAAGAAGCCACAAGGGAGCTGGAGAGACTAAAGAACATGAATGTTTACGGCTTTATAATTCAAGAATAACTAAAGGCTCTCTTTGGTGGAGGGTAAAGCACTTCCCGAAAGACTCACCGCCTGCCTCAGACTTAGGGCAAAAGCCTTAAAGCAAGCTTCCGCCACATGGTGGAGGATTTTTCCAGTGATGACCCTGATGTGCAGAGTGCTTTTGCTCTCGAGGGCAAAGCCTTTGAAAAATTCCCATATAAGTTCAAAGTCAAACTCCGTTATCTTTCCCCTGAGCCCCAGGTCTTCGTAGAAGAAAAGGGGTCTTCCCGAAAGGTCTATACTTACCATCACAAGAGCTTCGTCCATCGGCACTATGGCATAGCCATAACGGTTTATTCCCCTCTTGTCACCAAGAGCCTGAAGAAAGGCGCCTCCAAGAGTTATGCCCACATCCTCCACCGTATGATGATGAGAAATATGCACATCTCCCTCCGCGTAGAGCTCCACATCGAACCTTCCATGCCTTGATAGAGTTTCTAACATGTGAGTTAGGAAGCCAACCGGAGTTTCTATCTTATAGTTTCCCTCCCCGTCAAGGTTCAGAGCCACTTCTATTTTGGTCTCCCGAGTCTGTCGAGATATACACACTTTCCTCATTGAGCATGTATTCTATCACAAAGTGCCTTAGAGAAGAGGAAGGGTCTGAATAGTAAACCTTCATGTTTATATCGAGGGTGTAAAGCCTTTTGAGCAGAGACTTTAAGCTCTCTTTCGAATTCTTCTCTAAATATTTTTTGAAGTTCATTATTTGGAAGGCATGCTTTACATCCACCTGATGGAGAGCTTCCTCTGGTTTTTTGCCTTCTTCTATAAGGCTTTTGGAGGTGTAGAGTTTTAGCGCGTAGTTGACCAACAGGCTGAAGGCTTGAAGGGGGTGGACCCCCATTCTCAACACGGAGCTTAAGGAGCTAAGAGCCTTTTCGTAGTCCTTTAGGAAAACACCGTCCACAAAGTCAAAGAGACCCATTTCTACATCTGCCACAAGTATGGTCTTTATGTCCTCTATGTTAATATGTTTCTTGCCGTAGAGCAGGATTTTGTCGGTTTCTCCCTTCAGTTGCATTAGGTCGTAGGAAGTTGCCTCAAGAAGGTACTCAAGGGCCATTTCATCCAGGTTAACCCCTTCCTTCTGTAGCTTGTTTTTTACAAGCTCCCTTATCCTTCTCTTATCAAGCCTGCTGGCGCTTATTACATCACCTATGTTGGAAATAGTGAGAAAGGGCTCTTTTTGGAGGTCCTTTTCCGTCAGCTTGCTTTCCACATGGAAGAAAAACCTTTTGTCTTTTATCTTGCTTAGCAAGGAAAGTAGGCGCTTATCGTCCTTTATACTCTTGAGGAATTCCAGGGACCAATAAACAAAGAAGGTTTCCTCTTTGCCGAACATGCCTCCAGTGGATGCAAGCCTTTCAAAATCCTGGAGAGAAAGCTCATCCCCCCAGAGTATTCTGACGGTATAAAGCTCCTTTAACCTGTCCAAGAAGGTTTTAACAAGGTACTCTTCCTCGCCATGTATCAGGTTTACGGGTTTTATGGGTTTTTTACCGAGGTTTTTTTGATACTCTAACAGGCTTATCACGAGTGCATAGCCTTCAGGAAATCCTTGTTGTTTTTGAACTTCCTGAGCTTATCAAGGAGAAACTCCATAGCCTCTATGGCATCCATGGTGGCAAGGAACTTTCTCAGAACCCATACCCTCTGGAGCTCCCAGTCCTCGAGGAGGAGTTCTTCCCTTCTTGTGCCGGACTTTTCTATGTTTATGGCGGGGAATATCCTCCTCTCCATCAGCCTCCTGTCAAGGTGTATCTCCATGTTGCCCGTGCCTTTGAACTCCTCGTAAATCACATCATCCATCTTGGAACCAGTTTCTATGAGGGCTGTGGATATGATGGTCAATGACCCACCTTCTTCTATGTTTCTTGCAGCTCCAAAAAACTTCTTTGGTCTTTGTAGGGCGGTGGCTTCTATACCACCCGTAAGCACCCTTCCTGTGGGAGGTGTGACCGCGTTAGAAGCCCTACCAAAGCGTGTCATAGAGTCAAGGAGTATGACCACATCCTGTTTTAGCTCCACGAGCCTCTTTGCCTTTTCCACCACAAGCTCGGCCACCTGCATGTGCCTTTCGGGGGGTTCATCAAAGGTGGAAGCTACCACCTCAGCGCCCTCTCCCACAATACGGCGCATTTCGGTGACCTCCTCTGGGCGCTCATCGATTAGCAGTATTATGAGGTGAACCTCTGGATGGTTTTGGATAATAGCCTTGGCTATCTTTTGTAAAAGCACGGTTTTTCCAGCCTTGGGAGGTGCCACTATCATACCCCTTTGACCTTTGCCTATTGGTGCTATGAGGCTTATGACCCTTGTGGAAAGTTCGGCGGATGACGTTTCGAGGTTAAACCTCTCTGTGGGATGGTAAGGTGTCAGCTTTTCAAACTGGGGCCTCGACTTGAGTATTTCCGGTTCTGGAGACAGCCCACTTACTGACTCAATCCTTATGAGAGCCTGGTACTTTTCCTTTTCTTGAGGCGGTCTTGCAAAGCCTATTATGGTATCCCCCGTCCTTAAGCCAAACCTTTTAATCTGTGAGGGTGCCACATAAACATCCGTGTAGCTGGGCATGTAGTTGTTTTCTGAGCTTCTTATAAAACCGTAACCTTCTGGCAGAATTTCAAGCACACCCTTTACAAAATTAAGACCCTCCTCCTTTGCCTGAACGGTTAGTATTTTTTCTATGAGCTCCTCCTTTCTTAGACCCGTTACCCTTGATAGTTCAAGGTCTCTTCCTATCTTTTGGAGTTCCTGAAGGGATAGTTTTTTGAGCTCTTCAAGGCTGTATGCCTTTTTTTCTTGCACCTGCTCCATCTTCTAAAAACCTCCTTGTTATTTTCCTATGCAGAATTTAGAAAATATGCTTCCAAGAATATCTTCCGTGCTCACCACGCCTATTATTTCCTCCAAGTAAATAAGAACTTCCCTTAAATCCAACATGAGTATCTCTGGAAAGATCTCTTCGGTTTCCAGCCTGTTTAGTAATGATTTTAACACTTTCTGGGATTTTTTCAAGAGGGCTTCGTGTCTCACAGAAAGATAAACCTGTAAGCTATCACTAAGATGTATGCCAAGCCTTTCTAAAAGAATTCTCTTGAGCTCCTCTATTCCCTCGCCCTTTAGGGCGCTTACCCTAATAGCCTGTGGGAAGCTTTTTGCCACACTTTCCCGCACTCCAAGGTCTGCTTTGTTTATCACCACAAGGTGTTCCAGCTCCCTCACCCTCTCATGAATGCTTAAGTCCTCATCCTCTAAGTCTTTGCTACCATCCAAGACCAAAAGCACCATGTCGGAAGTGTTGAGCTTTTGCAGGCTTCTTTCTACACCTATTTTTTCCACTGGATCTTCCGTATGTCTTATGCCCGCAGTGTCTATCAGGTTTATCGGTACGCCCTCAATGTTTAGGTTTTCCTGAAGAAAATCCCTTGTGGTGCCCGGTAGATGTGTGACTATAGCCCTTTCCTTTCCAAGCAGTGCATTAAAGAGTGAGGACTTGCCTACATTGGGCTTGCCCACGAGGGCAAGGTTTATCCCCCTCGCGAGAAACTCCCCAGTCCTTACCGTGGAAAGAAGCTTTTCTATATCCTTGTCTAAATTCTGAAGAAGGTTTACAAGTTGCCCCCTGTCGAGGGTTGGTATGTCTTCTTCGGAGAACTCTATGTCCGCTTCCACATGGGCTAATATTTCAAGGAGTCTATCCCTCATGGTGTTTATCAGGGAAGACAGCTCTCCCTGAAGTCTCCTTTGGGCGGATTTTAGCGCCCTTTCGGACCTTGCACCTATGAGGTCTGCTACCGCCTCCGCCTGCAAAAGGTCCATCTTGCCGTTAAGGAAAGCCCTTTTGGTAAACTCACCTGGCTCTGCAAGCCTTATGCCCCTTGAAAGGAAGAGCTCCAGGGCCTTTTTTAGTATGATGGGATTCCCGTGGAGGAAAAGCTCTACCATATCCTCACCTGTGTAGCTTCTGGGCGACCGATAGTAAACCATTATGCCCTCATCCAATATACCACCCTCCTGGTCCTTTAGCTTAACAAAGTGGGCATACCTTGGCCTTGGCCCACCTCTAATTAAAAAGAGTTCTCTTATCTTTTCCCAAACACCAAGCCCAGAAAGCCTCAAGACCCCTATGGCGCTTTCACCAAGGGGTGTAGCTATGGCTACTATAGGCTCCCTCTGCTTTAACATATCAGTCCAATAAAACCCTCAGACCCCTTGCAAGACCAAGGGCCCTTTCGTATTCTTCTGCGCTTATCCTCTTTGAGAGTTCAGGATATTCGTATGCCTTGTAGTAGGGCATGTACTGGTCCATGATGTTTACCGCCGTGTTACTGGATATACTCCTTATGTCCTCTATCACCCTTTCTGTGTTAGAAAGGTTATTGGGCAACACCAGATGTCTTATGAGAAGTCCCCTTAGCGCTATACCCTCGTGGTCTACCTTTAGGTCTCCTACCTGCCTATGCATCTCCCTTATGGCCTCCAGCGCCCTTTGATAATATCCCTTTACCTTGGAATACTTTTCGCCCTTCTCGCTCTCGCCATACTTGAAGTCCGCAAGATATATGTCCACTACATCTTCCAAAAGCCTCAGACTTTCCAGGCTGTCGTAGGAGGATGTGTTATAAAGTATGGGAGTCCTCAGTCCCTTTTTTACTGCCAGATACAATGCTTCCAATATTTGTGGGACCACATGGGAGGGGCTTACCAAGTTTATATTATGACAGCCAAGCCTTTGCAGGTAGAGGAATACATCTGCCAGCTCCTCGGGTTTTAGCTCTTTCCCTTCTCCCAGCTGGCTGATGGTGTAGTTCTGGCAGTAGACACAGCGCATGTTGCAATAGGAGAAGAACACGGTGCCAGACCCCCTTCTGCCCCTGATGGGCTTTTCTTCCCCCCTATGAGGAAAGTAGCTGGCCACCAGTGCATACCTGCCAGTCTTGCAGAATCCTTTCTTGTCTTCAATCCTGTTTACACCGCACTCATGGGGACAAACCTTGCACTCCCTTAGCATGTCAAGAGCTTTTTCAAGACGCCATTTCCAGTCTTCCTCCCTGAGGTTTAGGTAGGATGGGTAGTTCTTTTCCATGCTGACTTATGGGTTATAATATATGCCATGAAGCTCAAGATAGACAGGGAGGAATTTCTCTCCGCCCTTCAGAAGGCAAAGAACGCCACGGAAAAAAAGTCAGCCCTTCCCGTGCTTAACAACTTCCTGCTTATTGCAGAAAAGGGAAAGCTTAACCTTATGGCTACAGACTTGGAAAACTTCCTATCCCTTAGCCTTAGGGTAGATGCGGAGGACGAGGGCAAAACTGCGGTTAACGCTGACAAGCTTACCAACATCGTCAAGGGTCTTTCCTCTGCAAGCGTGTTTCTGGAGTTGAAGGAGGACAAGCTTGTTTTGAGTGGTGGCAGAAGCACTTTTAAGCTCACCACCATAGACCCAGAAGACTTTCCCGAGTTTCCTACTGCAGTAACTTCTGCAGAGTTTCCCGCCTTTGACATACTCAAGGCTATAGAAAAGGTGGAGTATGCCATATCGAAGGATGATGCCCGCTACGCCCTTCAGGGTCTTTATATGCATGAGGTAGAAGGCAGGACCCACTTTGTGGGCTCTGATGGTCATAGGTTAGCCCTCTTTTGGAGGGATTCCGCCTTTCCGATGGAACTTTTGGTTCCAAGGAAAAGTCTTAAGGTGATACAGGGATTGCTAAGAGATTACCCCGGACATGTAAGCTGTGGTAAGGATGAATCCTTTGCCCACTTTTCTGGCGAAGACTGGCAACTCTCGGTCAGACTCTTGGAGGGAGAGTATCCCGACTACATGGCAGTTATACCCGTCAGGTTTAACTATCAAGCCCTTGTGCCAAGGCCAGAGCTCCTTGAGAGCCTCAAGAGGCTTTCTGCCATAGCTGAGTCTTCCGCCTTCCCCGTGAAAATGACCCTTTCAGACCGCAGCCTCATCCTTGAGATTTCTGACCCAGAATATGGAGAGGGAAGGGATGAGATGGATGTGGATTACGAGGGTGAGGTTCTTGAAATAGGCTTTAACGGCAAATATCTCATAGAAGCCCTTGACGCTTTTGATGTTGAAAGGGTCTGGCTGAAGGTGGTGGACCCTGACAGCGCGGTGGTTTTGGAGTCTGACAACAGAGAAAAGGACCCATACCTTTGTGTGGTTATGCCCATGAGGCTCTAAGGATAGGCTTCCTGTTGGCTTCCGCCTCCTTTATTTTTCTCACGGGTGTTCTTGTGGGGGATGACTTTATATCTTGAGGATTTCTTTCCACAAGTTCAAGGATTTCTCTTAGGGTTTGGGCGAACCTCTCAAGGGTTTGCGGACTCTCTGTCTCGGTAGGCTCTACCATCAAGGCTTCCTTTACCGTTAGGGGAAAGTATACTGTGGGTGCGTAAAAACCTCTGTCCAGTAGAGCCTTGGCGATGTCCATGGCGTTTATGCCCTGTTTTAGAAGGTTTTGGGTGGAAAGCACAAATTCATGCATCCTTCTGGCATTTTTGTAGGGATCAAGGAATAGGTCCTTCAAAAGGTGCTTCAGGTAGTTGGCGTTTAGGACCGCATACTGGGCGACCCTTTCTATGTTGTCACCGTAAGACATTATGTAGGCAAGGGCCCTTAGCATAACTCCCACATGTCCATGGAATGTAAGGAGTTTACCAACGCTTTTTGGCCTTTTCCACTCAAGCTTGTACCTGCCATTTTCTGATACCACCAGAGGAACAGGCAGATAAGGTTCTAACCTTTCTGAAACACCCACTGCGCCACCCCCTGGGCCACCACCGCCGTGTGGCGTGGAAAAGGTTTTGTGGAGGTTAAAGTGCATAACATCCACACCCCAATCCCCCGGCCTTGCCACACCCACAAGGGCATTCATGTTGGCACCATCCATGTAAAGAAGGGCATCCTGCCGGTGCAGGGCCTCTGCCATCTTTTTTATGTTTCTCTCAAAAATGCCAAGGGTATTGGGGTTGGTTATCATCAGGCAAGCCACATCATCCTTTAGCTTGCTCTCAAAATCTGCCCAGTCAAGCTCCCCATCCTCCCCACTTCTTACCGTTATAACTTCAAAACCGCACAGACTTGCAGTTGCAGGGTTAGTGCCATGGGATGTGTCTGGCACGAGCACTTTCCTCTTTTTGGTGTTACCCCTATCCCTGTGATAGGCAAGTATCATCAAAAGACCCAGCAATTCGCCTTGGGCTCCTGCAGCAGGCTGAAGGGATACCGCACTAAACCTACCTATCCTCTTTAGTAGCTCAGAGAGCTCGTAGATTAGCTTAAGAGTTCCTTGCGCGTATTCTTCCGGCGCCATGGGGTGTATGTTTTTAAACTCCTCCAGACTTGCCAATTCCTCGTTTATACGAGGGTTGTATTTCATGGTGCAGGAGCCAAGAGGCACCATGGTGGTATCTATGGCGTAGTTGAGCTGAGACAGTTTTGTGTAGTGCCTAACCACATCAAGCTCGGAAACCTCGGGGAAGTTCAGGCTTTCCCTGAAGTATTCCCCAAGGTAGGATTCTGGCTCTAATCTTTCTACATCAAGCTCTGGCAATTTGTAACCCCTTCTGCCCTTAGAGGATAGCTCAAAGATTAGCATAGGTATATTATAGAGACAGGATATGTTGAAAGGAAATTATCGTAATGCTAAGTCTTACGCTCGTAGTCAAGAATCAAACTTCAAAAATCGTATCTCAAAGGGCTATCACAAGCGGAAATCTTCTACAAGCTCAAACGGCCAAAAACTAAGGCAGGCAAAGAGTCTAAAATCCCAGACCAACAAATCACAGCCTATTTACCCTCTCATACCCCACGCATCCTCCAGCTCTAAATCTTACTAAACTCCTCTTAGACCCAAACATAAACCCCAAAGCATCTTAAGAAAAGTAAGACAAAAAAAGAATTTATTTAAAAATTGCTTCGGGAAGTTCAAAGAATGCTTGCCATGAAGCTCTTGAATGTCAAGAAACTAAGGCTTATATTGACTGCGCAAGCCTTCCAGTGGCAAACACAGGCAGGACAAGAAGGCAAGAATAAAGAGATTTTCTGACAAGGTTTTATGGATAAGAAAGGAATCCATACACCTTAACTATGTCAAAGGGTATAGCTTGAGGAGTTATGCTTCTGGCTTGCTTGCGATGGCTTTGTACGATGAGGATGGGTTGGTGTAGAACATAGGGTTTGTCTACACAAGTATGCGTGGGGCAAGGGTATAAAGGATAAGGAAGGCAAAGATGGTATAGTTTAGGCGCTTGGTAGAGGTGGTTGAAAGGAGATGCGGGTGTGAAGGGGTTGAAGGCGTGTTAGGGCAAAAAGAGAAGTCCATCAGGCAGGCGGTAGAGGGTGATAGGTTTTTAGGGGTTTCAACGCCCTTAATGGCTGGCGTAAAGGTGTAACTGTGTCTGTTTACCTTTATGTTTATGTCCTATATCATAGGTGCAGGATATTTATTTTTACATTATTGACAGTTTTCAGCGTGGATTGGTTACTATATTTTTCTAAGATGACAGGCACTTACCAGGCTTTTAAGGGCTACGCCTTTCTTGTTGTATCCTTTTTGCTCTTTATCCTTGTTTTAATAGTTGGACTGTTTCATATGGAAAAGAGAGGCGTCTTTTACTTTGCCCTTCTTGGGGGAACTCTTGCCCTTTTTAGCTTTTCCCTTGTTTCTTACGCCCTTGGCGTTTATACCTACCTGAGGGAGGAGTATTTGAAGAGGAGAAACTTTCTTTCCTTTCTGCTGGATTTTTTTGCAGACCTTAGGCTTGCCATATTTATCATGGTGGTGCTTGGCATACTCTCCATGCTTGGCTCCACCTATGTTCAACAGAATCAACCCGTAGAGTTTTATCTTGACAGGTTTGGTGCGGATGTGGGCTACTGGCTTTGGAGGCTTTGGATAACCGATGTTTTCCGCTCTTGGTATTATATGGGTTTTATCCTGCTTCTTGCCATAAACCTGATTGCCTGCTCCTTTAAAAGGCTACCTCGTGTATGGGTTCAGAGCTTTACAAAGGAAAGGTTCCAAAAACTGGATGAGCATATGGAAAGGCATTTAAAGCCCATTTCCTTAGAGGTAGAACTTTCTGGGGACAAAGTAGCAAGGTTTTTGAAGGGTATGGGCTTTAGGGTTTACATGGACAAGGAGGGGGACAAGACCTTTTTCTATGCGGAAAAGGGAAGGTATGCACGCCTTGGTGTTTATGTGGTGCATATAGGCCTGCTTGTTATCATGGCTGGAGCTTTTGTAGATGCCCTGTGGGGGGTGAGGGGTTCGGTCATCGTACCAGAGGGCTCAAGAAGCGATATGCTTCTTATTCCTGCAAAAGAAAAGTTCATAAAACTGCCCTTTCAGATAGAGCTTGAGGATTTTAGAATTGTTAGCTACGAGGAGGAGTTTCAGAGGAAAGGAAAGAGAAGGGAAACCCCCTTCAAGGATGCCATAGCCAGCTTTGAGAGCGACATAAGGATAATCCAGAACGGTAGGGCAGTTTCTCGGGGCATGACCGCGGTTAATTCACCCTTAGACTTTGGAACCTACAGGGTCTTTCAGGCAACTTACGGTCTGACAGGTCAGGCAGGCAGGGCCAAGATAGCCATCTTTGACAAAAAACTTGCGCCCAAGGACCCACAAAAGGCTTTTCTGGGTGAGGTAGAGTTAAGGGCTGGCAAGGTATCCGAGTTTAGGAACATGCTCCTTTCGGTGGACAGGTCTACCCTTAACATAGAGGATGAACAAAAGGGTTTTCAGGGAGAGTTAAAGCCTGCCCTTGTGGTCAAGGTGCTTATGGAAGGCAAAGCCTACGATGTGCCCGTGGTTTACTCCCCAGAGCTTACGGTTTTTGCCCAATCCCAGACGCCAGGGCTTGCCGACTTCCCTTATGCCTTTTTCCTCGTTGACTTTGAACCACAGTTTTTCAGCGGTTTTCAGGTTTCCCGTCAGCCAGGCACGCCAATGATATGGTTTGGCTCTTTCCTTGTGGTGGGCGGAATGGTCCTTGCCTTTTATACCGTGCACAGAAAGGTATGGATAAGGCTCGAGGGAAAAAACATGAAGATAGCCTTTTGGTCCCACAAGTTTAAGGAGGAGTTCCGAAAAAACCTACTGAAGTCTTTGGAGGTGTTAAAGAATGAAGGTGCTCATCATGGAAAACAACCTCATACTTCTTAGTAGGATAAAGTCTTCTTTGGTTGGGCACGAGATTAGGCTTGGTAAGGATTATCAGGGTGAGGATGTGGTGTTTATAAACTTGGAACAGTTCCCTCCTGAATTCATAAGGTCCTTTAAGGAAGCGGGTGCAAAGGTGGTAGCTTACTGCGGACATAAAAATTCAGAACTCATACAAAGAGCCCAAGAGCTGGGTGCGGATTTAGTGGTGCCAAACAGTAGGGTAATTCAAGGAGGCTCGCTGCTAAACCTTCTCTGATATTTCTAATATTCTCATTGCTTGTTTTTCTGTGAGGGGCATTACGGAAAGGCGCGGCATCCTCAAAAGGGGTGAGTCCATAAAGCTTGGCTCATCCCTTAGGCTACCAAGAGTTACTGGTTTTCTAAGAGAATTCAGAGGTTCTATATCTACAACCCAGTATCCGTAGCTGTCTTTGTAAGGTTCTGACACAACCTGGGCAAGTCCGACTACCGCCTTTACCTTTCCCGTGTGGTATATGAAGCATAGGTCCTTCGGCTTCATGCGGGCTATGTATTTCTGTGCAAGTGGGTTCTTTACGCCATCCCAGCGTGTTTTGGCTTCCCTTAGGAGGTCTTCGTAGGAATACTGGGATGGCTCTGTTTTTAAAAGGTAATACATTTAGGAGCACTTCTCCGCGAGGGATTTTATAAGTGCAGGCACATAGCCATAGACCCTTCCTATTTCCTCTCCATTTTTTAAAAACACCATGGTAGGTGCTCCCATAACCCTGTAAGTTTTGGCAACCTCCCTGTTTTTAGATATGTCGTAGGTTTCTACCTTTAGATTTGGATAATTGCTTAGTTCTCTATAAGAAGCCTTACAAGACATGCATCCAGATTGTTCGAAGAGAAGCACATGGCACAAGGCGAGGGTGGTAAGTAACATGCTTTAAATTTATATCCCGAATATTCCTCTGACAAGAACAGTTTATGTGGCTAAAATTATAAAAAGTGCAGGAATTTGTTAAACTCTGTATGGAGCAGGCAAGGGAGGCTTTTTTCAAGGGTGAGGTGCCAGTGGGGTGCGTGGTGACAAGAGATGGACGCGTGGTGGCCGTTGCCCACAACAGGGTTGAGGCTCTAAAGGACCCTACCGCTCACGCGGAGATTATAGCCCTTAAGGAAGCCATGCAAGCCTTAGATGAAAAGCACCTCTACGGTTGCGAGGTCTATGTAAGCCTTGAGCCATGCCCTATGTGTGCCTACGCCATGGTACTTGCAAGGATAGAAAAAGTCCTTTTTCTTGCCGGCGACGAAAAGTGTGGTGCGGTCATGAGCAGATTTAACCTTTTGGATGACCCTGCCTTTAACCACAGGGTTAAATGGGAGTACCTGCCCCTGGAGGAGGCTGGGGATATCCTCAGGAAGTTTTTCAGTTTACGCAGGATATGAAGGGAACACTAAAAGAGGACAGACTGGAAAAAGCCAAGAAATTTATTGACGAGCTTAAAGAAGGAGACTTCCACAAACTCAAAAGGAGTATAGGCGTTGGAATGTATCTTTTCAACCTGCTTAAGGATTTTTTAGAATCCTCCTACCTTGAGCTTCTCAAGGAGTTTGACCGCCTGCCCCTTGAAAAGAGGAAGGCAATCCTTAGGGAATTGGAACGAAGACTTTTGAAGCCCGTGCAGATTTTCAATGTTGACTTCTCCCGTGTGGACAAAAGGCCCATACAGTTCTTTTTCAGGCCCCTGGAAGACCTCAGGCTGCTTGAGGATAGGGAAAAAAAGGTCCTTGCATCCTTCGGTATAAAGGACCTCTACTCCGCCCTGTGGTTTGTCCCTCTCAGGTATGAGGATAGGAGGCTAACAAGCTCCATAAAGACCACAAGGCCCGGTCAGAAGGTATCCCTTAAGCTAAGGGTAGTAGCAACCGGCTACGACCATAAGGAAAAGTATCCCGCATGGGTTGAGGGTGAAGATGGCACTGGCAGGCTCTTCCTTAGGTTTCGCTACAAGGACCAGAGGGTGCTAAACAGATTTAGGAAGGGGCAGGAAATAGTGGTCTACGGCAGGCTAAAGGAGTACAGGGGAGAAAAGTATATGGTGCACCCAGAAATATTGAGGGAAGAAGAGTCTGGGAAAATCCTTCCCTTTTACCACATAAAGACCGAAGGAGAGCTAAAGAGTTTATCTGCCAAAAGAAGGCATGAGCTTCTCAGAAAGACCCTTAAAAAACTCTCTGAGCTTGCAAGATATATGCCCGAATACCTACCGGCGAGTCTTCTGGAAAAAAGGGGTTTGCCCCATGTGGCAGAGAGTCTTTACTTTGTGCATCAACCAGTAGACTTTTTGGAGGATGAGCTAAACAGCTTCTCTACCCCATACCAGAGGAGGCTCGTATACGAAGACCTTTTTCTTTTCCAGCTTGCCCTACAGGCTATAAGGGCTCAGACAAGGGAACTGCCCGCCTTAAGCCTCAAAGGACCAGAAGAGAACCTAAGGGAGTTTATAAAAAACTTACCTTTTGGTCTTACGTCGGCGCAGGAGAAGGTTATAGGAGAAATCCTTCGGGATGTCAAGGGTTCAAAACCTATGAGCAGGCTTCTTCAGGGTGATGTGGGTAGCGGTAAGACGGTGGTTGCCATGGCAGTTGCTTATGCCTTTGCCAAGGAGGGTTACCAGAGTGCGGTGATGGTGCCTACCGAGATACTGGCTCAACAGCATTATGAGAGTTTTAGAAGATTCTTAGAGCCCTTAGGTGTGAGGGTTGGGCTTCTTACGGGCTCTATAAAGGGTAGTGTCAAAAAAAGCGTCATTCACCACACGGAAAAGGGGAATATCCATGTGCTTATCGGCACCCACGCTCTCTTTCAGGAAAGGGTGGGGTTTAAACGGCTTGCCTTCGTGGTTATCGATGAACAACATCGCTTTGGCGTCCTCCAAAGGAAGCTTCTCCTTGAAAAGGGTGGGGGTTTTTATCCCCACTGTCTTGTAATGAGTGCAACCCCCATACCTAGAACGTTAGCCCTCTCCCTGTATGGAGACCTTGACCTTTCCATAATAGACCAGATGCCACAAGGTAGAAAGCCTGTTATAACAAAGCTTATTTTTGAGTCGGAGTTTGAAAAGGTGTTAAAGGCGGTAAAGGAAGAACTCTCGAAGGGACACAGGGTTTATGTTATATACCCCCTCATAGAAGAGTCCGAGAAGCTTCAGCTAAAATCTGCTGTGCAGGAGCATAGCCGTTGGAAAGGCTTACTGCCTGAAAGGCAAGTGCTCTTGCTTCATGGCAGGCTAAAGGATGAGGAGAAAAGGGAAATTGTGGAAAAATTCAAGGCGGAGGGAGACCTTCTGGTTTCCACTTCTGTGGTGGAGGTAGGTGTGGATGTTCCAACCGCTACCCTCATGGTTGTGGAATCTGCCCATCGCTTTGGTCTTTCCCAACTTCACCAACTAAGGGGTAGAGTAGGAAGGTCTGAGCTTCAGAGCTACTGCTACCTCGTTGTGCCCGACGAACTAAAGGCTGACTCGGAAGCTCTCAGAAGACTTAGGGTTCTAATAAGGTCCAACGATGGCTTTGAAATAGCGGAGGAGGACATGAGACTTAGAGGTCCGGGCGAGTTGTTGGGCGAATCCCAGTCGGGCTACTTTGGCTTTTGGGTGGCAAATTTAGCAAGGTCTCAGGATAGGAACTTTCTGCAGATGGCAAAGGAGGATGCGGTGGAGATTTTTGGTGAGGACCCGCACCTTGAAAGGCATCCAGACCTTAAAAAAATCTTGCTCTACCGCTACGGAGGCAGGATGGACCTTTCCTACATAGCCTGAAAGGGTGGAGTGCATAGGAGGAAGCGAAGGCCCAAGTAAACCTTCCAGACCTTAGCCTTGTAAGTATAAGCATGAATTCTGTATTCTCCTGGCTCTTCAATTTTTTCCCTTATTAATCTCTGGTTAAAGGTTTTGTAGGGTTTACCATCCTTTGATAGAAACAAAAGAGTCTTCCTCTCGAGAAGGTCTACTACCAGCACGGCGGGCGTCTTAAAATTTTGACTTGGAAAGTGGAAACCTCTGTCCGAGTAGGCGTATACATGTGGTCTAACCGAGCCTATGAAAGGTATGAAACCAGAAAGCTTGTTGTTCTCGCAGAAGTCTGAGTAAATCAGGTTTTGTCTTTCTCCCAAAATAAAAGGGTAGCTGGGAAAGTCCAAATTCCATAGGGACAATAAAATTGGCATGTCGGAAGCCAGAGGAAGACACTCTGAATTTCTAACAAGACTGTATGGGTCTTCTGGTTTTTTAAGGAGGAGCCTTTTTGGTGTATATTCAAAAAGGAGATAGGCAAGCCATCTAAACGGACTTACATCTCTGTAGCCTAAGACCATTTCCTCCGTGTGATAGGCAAGTAGATTCCTTTCCTTTAACTCCTTTTGGAGTTTTCTTGGGTTACCAAGGGGGCTGTTTTGGACGGTTTTTGGGTTTATTGCGTAAGCGCACTGTTTATGAAAGGGTAAGGGCGCAGGACCAGAGGGTGAGTGGTGCACATACATCAAGGGGGTGATGGGTAGGAGGTGGTAGAGGATGTAGCCTGTTAGGTAAAGGCTCAGGAGGATTCTAATAATGCCCAAGCATGCTCTCCTCCACTCTTTTTAGGTTCTTTAGCTTGTATATGTAAAACCTTCTAATCTCCTGCCCTCTCCAAACTATAGGGATTTCCCTCTCTTCCATTATACCATCGCTTGCGGAGAGCACCCTATGATTTATGGGCACGTAGTCCACGAATATGGCGTTACCCTCGTAGTCTTTTTTCCAGAGGTCATACTGGTTCATACGCCTGCCTAAGTTTATGCAGTAAGTCCTTGGATTGCCCTTTACATAGAAGGCAAGCTCTGCGCTTATCTGATAGTGAGGGCTTATTATCTTTTCCTCCCCCTTTCTGAGCTCGCTTACCACACTGCCTAACTCCGACCAACCTATGCCTGCCTTTGTGGGGTCTTTTCTGGGTGGAAGCAGTCTGCTTAGTCCCGCATGGTCAAAAAGGGGTGTAAAGTGTAAAAACAGGAAAAGGGCAAGGCTTAAGAGGTAAGCGGGCCCAAGAAGCCTGCTTTTTGAAAGGTGCAGGCTGATTAGCACGAAGGCACCAAAGTAGCCAAATCCTGACCAGTTGGCTTCCACCCTCTTAAACAGCGAAAGCAGGGCAAAGAACAAAAAAACCGGCAGAGAAAAAGCCACAAAAAAACCCGTGCGACGGCTTTTTAGCCCCCTTATCCATACTAAGGGCAAAAGCAGAAAGGGCAGCACAGAAAGAAGCAGGGCCTGACCTCCTAAAAACTCAAGGAAACCTTTGATGTCCAAGAGACTTGCAGACTTGCTGGCGAGGGCAGAAACATGCTTTAGGGAGACAAAATCGTGTCTGTAGTTCCAATAAAGGACGGGAAGGCTCAATAAGAAAGCGGGCAAAAGGCTTACGTAGGGTTTGTAGCTTTTTAGCACATCCCTTTTGTATAAAGCTCCAAAAAGGATAGCACAAGGCAATAAAAAGACGGCGGGATACTTGCTCAGGAATGCAAGGCCTGCAAGGATTCCGACCATCAACCATAGGCTTAGGGTGTTCTTTTCAAAAGCCAAGAAGAGCGTCATGACCGTCAAGGACCAGAAGAAGACAAAGGGTGCATCGGTGGTCATCAGCACTGAGTTGATGCCAAAGCCTGCGGTAATCTGAGGTAGGGTTGCCATTATGAGGGCTGACCTCTTGTCAAAGACCTTTTTGATAAAAAGGTAGGTCAACACCGAAAGGAGAAAGGAGAGTATTATAGGCGTTATTCTCACTGCAAGCTCTGAAACTCCGAGGATTTTCGTGGCCGCATAATTCATGTAAGCTACCATGGGAGGCTTGGAGTAGTAGCTAAGGTCTAAATGTCTTGACCAGTCCCAGTATTGGGCTTCTTCTGGCGTCAGGTCCAAAGGGTAAAAAAGCACATAAAGAATACGGAAAACCGTAAGGGCTAAGTTGAAAAGCAGGAGGTAGGTCATTGCCTAAAACTTAGCTCTGTTCCCTCCATAAGCCTTCTTATGTTATCCCTATGTCTGTAGAGTATCAAAAGGAGCATGATAAGAGCCATTAGTAAGGTTTTTGGGGGATAGCCGGTGAGCAGTAAAAGCACCAATGAAAGTGCGGAGGCGCTCAGGGAAGCTATTGATACCACACTTTTCCACTTAAAAAGAAGTCCCCAGAAGGCTATGCAAAGGACTGCTATGAGGGGGGATACGGCGGTGAGGGTCCCAAAGGCAGTGGCAACCCCCTTACCACCCTTAAAGCCATGAAAGATCGGATACATATGACCCAGAAGACTTGCAAGTCCGACAAAGAAGGCAGTCCAGCTGTCAAGTCCAAAGTAAAGCCTTGCAAGGAACATTGTTAGAAGACCCTTTGAGAAATCAAGGAGAAAAACGGCTACCGCATACTTTTTGCCAAGGGCCCTGCCCACATTGGTGGCACCCACATTACCACTTCCTACAGCTCTTATATCAATGCCCTTATACTTAGCTATGTGTTCACCAAAGAGAACAGAACCATAAAGGTAGGCAAAGAGTATAAGAAGTAGGCTGTCCATAGCAATTATAATAACCCAGAGGAGCTATTATGCGTGCATTAGGCTATCTTTTTCTTCTTATCCTTGCCCTTTACTTTATGCTTCTTAAGCCCTACCTCCTTGCCAAGAGGGTAGATTGGGATATAGAAGGTCTTGAGGTTAGTTTCGAAAAGGGCATAATTGTCAGGGCTTTTTTCCTTCATATACCCACGAGGGATTTTACCATCAATCTCCTCCTCAGAGGGGTTTCCATAAAGCCTTGGCAACTTCATGCTGAGGAGCTGAATCTTATAGATGTCACCAAAAAGCCAAGAGAAAAAGCCTTTGACTACGACTTTACCGACCTAACAAGGCTTGCAAGCAGGCTAAACCTCAGCTTAGGCAGGATTTATCTTTCCATGAACTCCCCTTCTCACTTGGAAAGCTTGACCCTCTTTATACCCAAAATTCAGCTAAGGGATGGAAGGTTTTTCTCTGATTGGACAAGGGTTTACTGGATGCATGGTGAGGGCCTGCACTATGTAGAGGTTTTTCCCAGCGAGGTTTATATCTCAGGTGATTCATTGGTGGTAAAAAGGGCGGAAGTAAAGAGCTATATGTACGAGTTTGAATTAAAGGGCTTATGGCGTGGAAAGAGGGGAAGCTTCGAGGCTTACGGCAAGCTACTTCCTCTAGAGGGTAAGAACTACCATGTTGGGGAGACCACCTTTAGAGCGGAAGGAGCCCTGGGATACACCAATCTAAGAACCCTCTTCTGGGGCGAGCTTCAGCATCTTGATTTGAAAGGAAGAAGGGTCTATAAGGACCTAAAAGTAGAAGGTGAATACCTTTGGGAATGGCGGGAGAAGAGTCAGGTTAAAGCCAAAGTTTACAGCCATCAAACCCTTCTGAACATAAACTACTCCATAAAAGACCAGCTTCTTAGGGGCAGCTTTGAGGGTTTTGTGGTGGACGAGAAACTACTCGGTTTAACGCAAAGAGTCTTTTCTGTAACAAGCGGGAACATCGCTTTAGAAACGAAGAAAAAGACGCTCAAACTGCAGGTCATGGCTCCGAACCTGCAAATAGGGCATCAAAGCCTTATGGGTGCTGAGCTAAGGCTTGAGCTTGACTATAGCCAGACGCCGAGGGGCAACTTTGAATTCATTTCCCTTCAACCCTTCTACCTTAGCTTTAGGGGCTCTTTTCTGGGCAAAAACCTCAGCGGCGATGTAGACCTTATGGGCTACAGCTTGAGAAAAGAAAATCTGTCCTTACAGCTTTCTTACAAGGGCACCGTGTCTCTTCACGAAGGTATACTGCGCGCATCGGGCGCTGGAAGCCTCTGGGGCGTGACCTACAGAGATTTAGATATAGGCTCTGCAGGCTATAGACTTAGCATGGAGGGAGATGCTTACCAGATTAGAATTTCAGGAGAGGCCTTTTCTCTTGTGGGTGGTGGCTCTTTGAAGGAAGATAGCTTTTCTGGAAGCCTTTCGCTATTGGGCATGAACCTGTTTTATGGGGGCATTAGCGTCAAGTCGCTGTCTGGCGAGATAGGGCTAAGGAGGGAGAAGGGAGCTGTACATGCTTTAGGGAGTTTGTCCGCTCTTTTGTCAAAGGAAGAGTTATCCTCGGGCGTCAAAGTAGGCTTTGATATAAAGGGAAGGGAAGGGGTTTGGCATGGCTCTTTCGGCGGTAATCTTGTGGAAACAAAGTTTTTGGGTATTGTATACAGGGAGGGTAAGTTTGAAGGCAGGCTGGAGGGTGAATTGGTTCGTGCATCCTTCAGTTTTGGTGAGTATCTAAGGGGATCTGGTTACTACAGCCTTGAGAAGGGTAGTTACATCCTTGAGGGTTCTGTCAAGCATGGTATAAGGGATTTCAGTGTGGATGCTGATTATAGCATCAAGGGTGTAGGTAGGAATCTTGAAGTTTTGTTGCGTGGTGCTGGCAAGTATAAGACTTATGCCTTTCCCCTGATGGCCAGGCTTAGTATGAAGGAAAACAGGTTGGATGGTATGGTGGAGGGCTTTACTGCGAAAGACGGGCTTTTAACCTTTAGCGTTGATGGCATTAGATTTTACGGAAGCAAAGAAGAAGGAAGTATAGATGCAGGTCCTGTGTTGATAAGCTTGGGTCAGGAAACGCTTTCAAGGATTGATTTTAGTAGAGGTAGCTACAGGAGTAGTAATTTGTACCTTAAGGGGAAGCTTTCTGGCGTGTTGGAGGGTTCTTTGGATGTTAGGTATGAGGGAGGTTTAGGCTTGCAATCGGAGGGTTTTTTGGACCTCGGAAGACTCTTTACCCTAGTAAAAAGCAGGGTTCTTGCGGATGTGGATGGGAAGGTATTTTACAGGCTTATGTACGGTGGGGATGCCATGGTTTTGTCCGCAAAATCAGAAAAGGTTTCTTTAAGGTCAAGATATCTGGCTATGCCTTTGCAGGGAGCCTTAGATTTTAGCTTTAGGGATAATAAGCTGTCGGGTAGCCTGAATTTCCACGGCAATCAGAGAACCTTTGTTAATGCAGACTTTAAAGGTGATAGAAAGTCTGTTAGAGTTTCCTTTGAAGCATCCCAATTGCCCATACTCTACAGGGGAGAGAGCTTGAGGGCAAGCCTTCTGCTGTCTGGAAAGGGCAACATACTCTCCGATTACAAAAATCTCAGGATTGATGGTAAACTCCTTACCTCTGGCTTTTTAAACCTCCAAAAGCTTACCAGAAGGCAGGGCACACCCTCAGAAGAGTACAAGAGGGTAAGCTTGGACATTTCTTTGCTCTCTTCAGAGCCTTTAAGAGTTAACCTGCCAGAGGGCTTTATATATACAGATGTTTCCGCCAGCATAGGGGGAACCCTTTACGAGCCTAAATACCGTTTGAACACCTATTTTAAGGGCGGAACACTTAGGTACTTTGAAAGGAATTTTTACATAAGGAGGGGAGAGGCATCCTTTACTGAAAGAGATAGCAGTCTTGACCTCACCATAACAACGCCCACTCCCGAATACACAATAATCATAGATTTGAAGGGAAACCCCCAGTATCCCAAGGCCATAGTCAGGTCAGAACCACCAAGGGACACAAGGGAGGTGCTTACCACCCTCCTTTTTGGCGGTGCGGACACAGAAGGAGCCATCCCCCTTGCTGGAGCGGTAATAAGCCAGATACCTCAAGTTAGCGGTATAATAAAGGGCGCAAAGGGCTTGACGGGTCTTGATGTGAAGTTTCATGGTTCTCCCTCCATCTCACCAACTGGTGAGGTGGGTCTGAATGCGGTCATATCCAAGGACATAACAGAAAGGATATCCCTGGAACATAGGCAGAGCACCCTCAGAAATCCCAAGGAAACTTATACAGGTGGTGAGGCGAGGCTTACGCAGAATACCTCTGTGGGAGGCAGGCTTTATTCGGATAAGACTCAAGAGGTTAGGCTGAGGTTGAGGAAGAAGTTTGACTTTTGAGGCTTTTTACGCCTGCAAGGGCATAGTCAAGCCATGAAACCAGCAGTAAAAACAGGGCAATAGAAAAAAGCCAGATTGCAGAAAAGCCAAGCATACAAAGGAATAGAAAAATTGACAGGAAAAGCGTATAAGCTTTGCCGGCGACTCTTGCCTGTGGAAAGCTTCCGCTCTTTGAAGCGACGAGGATCGAGCCTATTAGAATAAAAAGGTCCCTCGATAGGCAAAGATAAAAAAACCACTCTGGCAGGCTTGAAAACCTGTATACGCACGACACAAGCCCACAGAGAAGCATTATCTTGTCCGCCAGAGGGTCTAATACCTTTCCAAGCTCGGTTTGAGCTTTAAGTCTTCTTGCCAAAAAACCATCCAGGGCGTCCGAGAGGGCCAATAGCAGGAAAAAGGCAGGTAAGGACTTTTCGGGCAACAAGAACACAAGAGGGCTCAAGACGAGTCTTGCAAAGGACAAAAGATTGGGAAGGTTAAGGTAGGAGCTTAATTTCATGTTGGCTTATTCCCCTCTTCATGTAGGGCATCTTTTCAAGAATCTTTCCGTAGGGGTCTATGTAGCCCGTGTCTCCCGAGTTGTTTACCCATAGCACATATTTGCCGTTTTCCAAAGCTCTAACCCTTGCCCACAGGTAATGCTGATGGGTGCAGTCGGAGTTTCCAAACCATCCGTCGTTGGTTAGCACCACGATAAAATCCGCCTGTTTTGAAAGCTTCTTTGTGAGGTCATGGTAAGCAATCTCAAAGCATATGGGAGAGGCGATTTTCATGTTTTTATATTCTATGGGTTTTAACCTTTTACCGGGTGTGTAGTCTATGCCACTCAAGGCAGGGAAAAGGTCTTTTACAAAACCAAAGGGTTTTGGCATGTACTCCCCTATGGGAAAAAGCTTTGTTTTATCGTAGTAGTCCAAGGTCATACCCTTTTCGAGAAGGTATGCGGAGTTGTAGGGTTTTGTGCCTTCCCTCAGGTCCACAAGTCCCACAAGAATTGGCTTGAAAAAACTGAGCTCCCGAAGCCTTATGTTAAAGTCCTCCTCTTCCTCCGAGTAGAAAAAGTGAAGGGCGGATTCGGGCAGTACCACGAGGTCTACCTTCATGCGGGTTGCCCCCTCCACAAGATCCAGCAAGTCTTTGGCATGCTTTTTAAAGCTTTCTCTGTTTAGTTTTTCCTCTTGGGGCACCGCAGTCTGCACAAGGGCAACCCTTATGCTTTCACTCCCTTTTATCCTTTCCCCCTTTTCTATAAGGGCAAAAAGACCCGCCGTTGTAAAGACGAGCCATATGAGGAAGAGGGTTTTTAGTCTCCTTCTAAGCAAGAGCATGGCCGAATACAAAAGCAGTAGGCTGTGTATGTATACATTGGTGTAGAGAAGGCTATCCCTGATGAGGGGCACATAAGGGCTCAAAGAGCCCAGGATAAGCCAAGGAAAACCGCCGTAGGGAAAATGAGAACGCAGAAGTTCAAAAAGCGCATACATGAGAGGCAGAGCCCAAAGTTTGTTTTGGGCCAACATTTGCCAAAGCTTTAGAGGTGCATAAAACTGATAGAGGCTCAGGAGAAGGACAAAAGGCATGAAAAGGATGTAAAAGATTATGGGATGTAGCCCACCAAACTCTACACCCGCTATGCTGGCGCACCTTAGCGAAAGAAAGAAGAAAAAGGAGCCAGACAAGAACCAAAGGCGAGCTTCCCTTAGGGCAAAGAGGAGCATAAGGGCGGGCAAAACCAAAAACCACAACTCATACTTTGAGAAGGGAAGGTAAAGCAAAAAGCCAGCAATGAATGAGTAGGTTATTTTCCAGAGGAGAGGCTTATAAGTATGATACCGCATACCACCAGAAGTATACCAAAAGCTCTGAGCCAGCTAAAGGGCTCTCCAAGAAAGATAAAGGCTATGAGAGAACCCCATAGGGGTGATGTGGAGGCTATGGGAGCTACCACCGATACTTCTCCTGTCTTTACCGCTTTGAAGAAAAAGAAAAGTCCCAGAAAACCAGACATGATACCCCCAAGGGCCAAAAGCAGAATGTCTTTAATAGGATAGTCTATCCTTGCACTGGTGGCGCTCATGAAGATAAGGGCTAACAAGAAGGCGGATAGGTTGTGAAAAACCAGGGCGGTTACAGGGGATACATCACCCCTAAGTCCAAGCTTAAAAAGCACTGGAGCGGTCCCCCAAACAAAGCTCGCCAAAAGGGCAAAAATTAAACTCTTCATGGCTAAAGGACTTAGCTTTCTTCTTGCATATGTTATTGACTTGGTATATCATTATAAACTGCCAAAAACTTTTAAGGAGGGAACGCCATGACCAAAGCGGAACTGGTTTCAGCGATAGCCAAAGGGGCAGGTATTACCAAAAAGCAGGCAGATGCCGCCCTGAAAGCTGCCATTCACGCAGTCTCAGGAGCCCTGAAAAAGGGTGAAAGAGTTGCTGTGCCCGGGTTTGGCATTTTCTCTGTTAGGTCCAGGGCAGCGAGGAAAGGCCGTAACCCAAGAACGGGGGCAGAGATAAAAATACCTGCAAGGAAGGTTGTGGTATTCAGACCAGCCAAGGAGCTCAGAGATTCCGTTAAGTAAATTCCAGCGCGGGGATTTCCCCGCCCTTTTATGGAAAGACTCATAGGCAGTGGTAGGGAGGGCAACCTCTTACTAATATCAGGTGGGGAATTCAAGCATCTAAAGGCTCTCAGGATGAGAGAGGGTGATAGACTTGAGGTTTTTTACGAGGGGAGGTTGTTTCTTGCTTGTCTTTCTCAGCTTAGAAAGGATTACGCACTGTGTTCCATACTTGAAGAGATTAAAAGACCTATACCAAAGCCCGATGTGACTCTGTATCAATGTATACCCTTGGAGCTGAGGCTCATGGATGAGGTGGTGGAAAGGGTAAGTCAGGCAGGTGCGAGCAGGCTTGTTCCTGTTCTTTGCAAAAGGGGCTACGGGGGCAGACCACTAGTGGAAGAAAAGTTAGAAAGATGGAAAAGGCTTAGTCTTACCTCCTTCAAGCAGTGCAAAAGACCCAAGCCCATGGAAATACTGCAACCTATTGAACTAAGAGAACTGGTCTTAAAAGAGGAGGTGTCATTACTTCTGGACAATTTTGCTGGAAGTTCTACCATAAGGGAAGTAGACTTGACAAAGAATAGCTACGGTCTTGTGGTGGGTCCGGAAGGCGGTTTTTCAAGGGAAGAAGTGGAATTCCTTGTGGGTAGGGGATTTATGCCTTTGTTGCTTAAGCCCTACATCTACAGGTCAGAGATGGCAGGTGCGGTGGCTGTTGCCCTTATCATGAACCTTGCAGGAGTTTAGGAAGGGAATTATAATAAATTGGATTAAGTAGGAGAGCGTAGCTCAGCTGGCAGAGCAGTGGACTGTGGATCCACGGGTCGCGGGTTCGACTCCCGTCGCTCTCCCCATGTTATAATCCTTATGATGCTCTCTCAATGGTCCGATTTTATCCGCCAGATAAGGGACTTTTTCACGCGGAGGGGATACCTTGAGGTGCACACACCAATTATGCTTCACTATCCCAACATAGACCTTTATGTGGAGCCTGTGGAGTTAAGAATAGAAGAGTGTGGAAAGGGACAGCGTGTGTGGCTTCAAACATCCCCAGAATTTTCTATGAAAAAAATCCTTTCAAAGCACAGAAGGGACATATTTCAGGTGGCCAAGGTTTTCCGAAACAAGGAGTGTGGGAGACTCCACAGAGTTGAATTTACCATGTTGGAATGGTACAAGCTGGGCGTGGACTACCTATACCTCGTGGAGGAAATAGTCCAGCTCCTTTCCTTTCTTGGTATAGGACAGGATTACCGCATTACAAGGCTTGAGCATGCTTTTGAGGAGCACGCAGGAGTTGTCCTTTCAGAGGATGAAGAGATTTTCAAGAATAACCTCCTTGCCTACGGCTACCAATTTGATGACAAGGAAGATTGGGAAAGCTTATTCTTTAGGATTTACATAGACGTGGAGAAAAATCTTGGTATGGACAAACCCGAGTTTATAACCCACTTCCCAAAAAGGTTAAGCTCTTACGCAAGGATAAAGGATGGTTATGCGGAGAGGTTTGAGCTTTACATAAGGGGTGTGGAGATAGCCAACGGCTGGACGGAAGAGTTGGACCCGCAGGAGATTAGGAGGAGGATGGAAGAATACAGGACTGGCAGGGACCTGCCGTTGGACGAGGAACTTCTCAAGGCTTACGAAGACTTTCCTCAGTGTGCTGGCTGTTCCATAGGGCTTGAGAGGCTTTTCATTGTCTGCATGGGGCTTGAAAGCTTAGAGGAGTTATACTTTTAGGCATGGCTTACAGGTGCATGGTAATATCCCTCGAGGGCAACGACAGAGAAGTTACAGAAAAGCTAAACGAGGTGCTTTCCGCCATAGAGCAAGATGGAGGCGAGATTCTTGATGTAGAAACAAGTCTGGTAAGGGAACACGGTATAGATGGTTTTGTGGCGGTATATACCATAAAGTACAAGGGCAGGGAAGTGCCAGAAGAGTAAAAGTCCTTAAATGAACCTTTCTATGTCCTCTGGCTTTTCAAAGCTGTAGTCTGGCACCTCTTCAAAAACCTTCACATAGCCCCAGAGGGCTAAGCCTCTTTTAGTCCCCGCAAGCCTTCCTGCCTTTAGGTCCGCTTCTGTGTCACCAACCATAAGGGCCTCTTGAGGTGACACCTTTAGGGTTTTAAGCGTTTCAAGAAGGGGTAGGGGTGAAGGCTTTTTCTCCGGGAAGGTATCACCACCCACCAGCAGAGAGAAGTAGTCTATCAGCTTTAGTTCTCTCAGTATAATTCTTGAAAGCTCTTCTGTCTTGTTGGTTATCACCGCAAGCTTAACACCCTTGCCCTTTATCCTTTCCAACAGCTTTTCAACGTCCTCAAAAGGTCTTGTATAAATTACTGGCTCTGCCAGATAGTAATCCTTAAAGACCTCTACAGCCTCTTCAAGAAGACCATCGGGAAAGAATCTTTTTAGTAGCTCCCTTGCTCCACCCCCCACCATGTATCTTACACTTTCCGTGTCCACCTCTGGCTTTCCAAAACTTTTAAGTGTTCTGTTTAGATGTATGGCTATGTCCCTGTAGGAGTCTATTAGGGTTCCGTCAAGGTCAAAGAGCAAAGCCCTTACAGACATTCTCGGGCCTTCATGTAATCCATGTAGTTGGCCTTCTTGTACTCCTCTTCCTTCACATACCTTATGCTACAGGCGAGAGTTTTTGGTGGTTGGTAGCCAGGTAGATGAAGTATTATGTTACCCTCCCTGTTGTAGAAGAAAATCTGAGGAAAGGAGTTTACCTTGAGATATCTTGCCAGCTCCTCCTCAGTGCTCACTTTTTCCTGTCCGTTGAGTAAATAACGCACCTTTGCGTTGCTCTCGATGAGTATGCTGTAAACGTCAAACTCACCAAGCTCATTGGCAAGGCTTTGGCTTTGTAAGTCCTTTTTGAGCTGTTTGCAGTATATGCAACTTTCACTCTCCACTACAAGCATGGCGTATTGTTTCTGCGGTAAGAGGCTTTTGACCTCACCTTGGGTTGGTGCTTTTTGCTGGCAGGCAGTCAACAATACAGATGCAAAGGCAAAGAAAAACCACCTTGTCATGTTTTATAATTTTATCCCATAGACATGTCCCTTCAAGCTTTGGAATTTGCCTTTCTGTTTATATTAGGTGCTGTTCTTGGAAGTTTTTACAATGTCCTCATCTACAGGCTACCGAGGGGGATTTCTTTGATTTCTCCGCCCTCCCACTGTCCCCATTGTGGCAAGAGTATAGGGTGGCAGGACAACATACCCATACTTTCCTACTTGCTTTTAAAAGGCAGGTGCAGACACTGCGGTGCCAAGATTTCCCCCAGATACCTTATGGTAGAGGTGGTCAGCGGGTTACTTGCCATCCTTTGCAGAGTTAGGTTTGAAGAGGCTCTTACCTCTCTGATTTTTTTTATTTTCTTTTCCATCTTACTGGTGGCGAGCTTTATTGATTGGGACACTTTCATACTGCCCGACAGCCTTACCCTTGGAGGCCTGGCCTTTGGACTTTTGACTTCCCTTTTTCGTGAGGACTTTAGCCTCACAGAAAGTTTAACGGGGGCTTTTCTTGGTGGGTTTAGCTTTTTAATCGTATACCTTTACTATAAAAAACTCAGAAAGATGGAGGGGCTTGGTCTTGGGGATGTGAAGTTGATGGCTTTCATAGGCTCCTTTGCAGGCCTTTGGGGTGTTCTGTATGCGGTGTTTTTGGGCTCTCTGTTGGGTCTTCTGTACGCCCTACCCATAATAGTTAAGAACAAAAGCCTACAGTTTGCTTTGCCCTTTGGTCCTTTTCTTTCCCTTGGCGTTTTTTTAGGGGTTTTTTTGGACCTAAAAGGTTTCCTTTTGTGACCTCCACGCAAAAAGCTCTTTGTAGAGCTCCGAGTCTATCCTTCTGGCAGTGTGCCTTGTCTTGGGTACTTCCTCTATTTCCACAAAATAAAGGCAGTTGGTAACACACTTGGAAACGCATGAAGGTAAAAGACCCGCCTCTACCCTTTTGTAGCAGTAGTCACATTTTTCCACCTTCATGGTGTATGGGTTAAAGGCTATGGCTCCGTAGGGACAAGCTATTATACAGGCTTTACAACCTATGCATCTTAGCTCTTCCAGATATACTATGCCGTCTTCCCTTTTTCTCATAGCAGAGGTAGGACAGGCATAAACGCAGGGAGCAGGCTCACAGTGAAAACAGTTCATGGGCACAAAAAAGGCATCCGCCTTATTTCCAAACCCCCCTACCCTGAAAACCTTCATAGGGTTTATACCAAGATTTTCTATGCCCTTTTCCTGCTTGCAGGCAACCTCGCAGGAAAGACAACCTATGCATCTGTCAAGGTCTATTAGCATTATGGGCCTTTTCATGGTGTGCCTTTAATCCTTTTGCTGTATTCTTTGAGCTTTTCATTGAGCTGGTCTATTTCCGCATCCACTTGGAAGACCTCCCTTTCCACCAGCTCCAGCTCCCTTTTCATTTCCCTTATGGTTTTTATCCTGTAGAGGAGCGACTCTTTGTATTTTAGAGGCTCTTTATTATGAGCATTTCCATAAAGGCTGTTTTCGTTGCCCTCCGCAAGTTTGTACAAGGTTTGCACATCCATTTCAAGCTCCTTCTCAAGCATTCTCTCAAGCTCTTTTATTTTGTCTTTAATTTCTAGAAGCCGTTTATACTGATATAGTAAATTCATACGCCTATGCCATAGAATCTCTTCCATTTTTGATGTGTCCAGCATAGGTTTATCCATGCCATTCCTCTAAGGATAAAATTATATGCATGACAAAACCTCTTGTGGGGATAATCATGGGGAGCTTATCCGACTGGGAGTGGCTAAAGCCCGCCTACGAGATTCTAAGGGAGTTTGAAGTCCCCTGCGAGATAAGGGTAGTATCAGCCCATCGCACACCAGACATCATGTACGAGTATGCAAAGACTGCAAGGGATAGGGGTCTTGAGGTTATCATAGCGGGTGCAGGCGGTTCCGCACACCTTCCGGGCATGACTGCCAGCATAACAACCTTGCCAGTAATCGGCGTGCCAGTTCCATCAAAACATCTTAATGGAGTTGATTCCCTCTACTCCATAGTCCAGATGCCTGCGGGCATTCCCGTGGCCACTGTGGGTATAGGGAATGGCACAAACGCCGGACTTCTTGCGGTTAGGATACTTTCCATAAAGTACCCGGAGCTGGCGCAGAGGTTAAAGTTATACGAGGAAAACCTCAGAAAAAAAGTAGAGGCTATGAACGCAGAGCTTAAAAACCAGCTTTAAAGCACAATTACTTTGTTCTTGCCTTCCGCTTTTGCTTGATAGAGTGCGATATCTGCTCTTGCAATTATGTCATCTATTGTATCGCCCTCCCTGTATACTGTCCCTCCAAAGGATGCGGTTACATTCCTTTTGCTTTGCAGGCCGTACTCCTCTAACGCTCGTCTTATTTTCTCTGCGGGCGTATAGGGATCGGATGTCATGGGAAATATCATTATAAACTCTTCACCGCCCCATCTCCCAAATATGTCGCTCTTTCTTATGTTTTTCTTTGCTGTCCGCACCACATCCTTTAGAACCTTATCTCCCACAAGGTGTCCGTAGTTATCGTTTATAGACTTAAAGTTATCTATGTCAAAGATTATCAGGGAGAATGTGGTGCGGTATCTTTGTGCCTGGGCCAATAAATGCTCAAGGTTCTGTATGAGAGCATGCCTGTTAAGAATGCCTGTAAGCTGGTCCCTTGTGGCAAGCAGTGTTAGTTTCCTTTCCCTTCTTATATCCCCCGATATGTCTTCGAAGGTTATTACCAACACCTTTTTCCCCTTGTAATGGGCAACCGTGGATGAAAGCTTGACCCATTTTATTTTTCCGCTCTTTGTAATTATCCTCACCTTGTAGCTTGTTGTGTCCTCGTAGCCTTCCTTTCTTCTTTTTATGTTTTCCAGAATTTTCTGTCTGTCCTTTTGGTGGATTAGCTCGATGGGGTTTGGATGAGATAAGAGCTCCTCCCTGCTAAAACCGTTCACTTTTGAGGTGTTGGCGTTTACATAGATAACCTTGTTGTCAAAAAAGTCGTAAATTACCACTGCATAAGGGTTTGATTCTGCCAGTATGTGGAAAAGCTCCTCCTGCTCATGTTTTTCCGTTATGTCTACTATGTAACCGTAGTAGCCTACGACCTTATTGTCTTCATCAAGCAATGGCGCAGTGTGGCCAAGGACCCATATGTATTCACCATCCTTTCTTCTTACTCGGTAATCCTTGTGTATCCAGTTGGATGACTTGCTCTCTGTATGGTATTTTAACTCCTGGGCTACCCTTTCTACATCTTCAGGGTGCACAAGTTCCGCATAGCTTATCCTTCCCGACAAAAAATCCTCCGCACTGTATCCCAAAAGCTCAAGCACATTCTGGGAAACCATCTCTACTGGCCAACCCTCTGCCCTTTTCCATTGGAAAAAGACCACAGGACCCAAGGATAGCAGGAACTCAGTCCTCTGACCGCTTAGTCTAAGAGTATGCACAAGCTCAAAAAAGTCTATGTGAATTTCTGTGTACACTTTTTCTTTAGGATTATAGCCCGCCAGCACATAGAAGTGTCTGCTACCGCCTTTAGTCTTGTGAATATGAATAACTCCAGATTTTTCCAGCTTAAAATCCTTTATGTTCTTAACGGGGCATGGATAACCATCGATTTCATAACACGGTTTTTCAGAGCCGTGGGAAAGACCGTAGCAAGTTTTTGGCCCCTCCCCGTATAATTCTCTCGCCCTTTTGTTAGCAAATACCAATCTGTAGTGCTCATCTACCACAAGCACGGCTTCTGGTATAAGGTCAAGGGCTTTATAGTTCATGTACCTAATTGCTAAACCCCTATCTATTATAAAATTATGCTATAATTAAAACTTTCAGTTCATAAGGAGGTCCTTATCATGAGTGGTCTTGTTCAAAGTGTGGAAAAAATTTACCTCCCAAAAAGAAGCTATCCTGACTTTAAGGTAGGGGACACGGTGAGAGTCCATTACCGCATAGTTGAGGGAGAAAAGGAAAGAACCCAGCCCTTTGAAGGGGTAGTAATAAGAATAAAAGGCGGTGGTACTGCAAAAACCTTTACCGTTAGGAAGGAGTCTTACGGCGTTGGTATAGAGAGGATATTCCCCTTCTACAGCCCCAACATAGAAAAGGTTGAAATAGTAAAATACGGCAAGGTAAGAAGGTCCAGGCTCTACTTCCTGCGCAAATACAAGGGCAAGGAGGCAATGGGTAAGATAAGGGAGATAAAGCCCTGGGAGCTAAAGAAGAAGGCATGACCGAATACGAAAAACCTTTTTGGGAGAGGGGCCTGCTCGTAGCGGGTGTGGACGAGGCAGGGAGGGGACCTTTGGCTGGTCCTCTGGTTGCCTGTGCAGTTATACTTCCGCCCTTTACCCAACCCTTCATAAAGGGGGATTCAAAGGTAATGTCCCCTAAAGAAAGGGAAGAAGCCTACGAAGTTATAAAATCAAATGCCATCGCCATAGGCACTGCGGTTGTGGATTCAAGTCTCATAGATAGGGTGGGCATCCTTAAGGCAAACCATATTGCTTTCAGAAGAGCCCTTGAGGATCTTAAACATAACTTTCATGTAGTAATTAGCGACTACCTGCCAGTAGAGGGCTATGAATGCATTGCACTCGTTAAGGGAGACAAAAAGAGCCTTAGCTGCGCCTGCGCCAGCATCGTGGCAAAGGTTTTAAGGGACAGGATAATGGAACATTACCACAGGCTACTCCCCCAGTATAACTTTGCAAGGCACAAGGGTTATGCCACGAGGGAGCACATAAGGGCCATAAGCCTTTACAGGGAGAGCCCCATACACAGAAAAAGCTTTTCGCCCATAAAACAGTTAAGACTTTTTGAATGATACACCGTCCTGTGCTTCTTGAGGAGGCGGTAGGGCTTCTTCTGGGCAACGGTGGGAAACTTTATGTGGACTGCACCGTAGGTCTTGGCGGACACGCCAAAAGAATACTCGAGGCAAATCCTGAAGCCTTTGTGGTGGGCATGGACAGAGATCCCAAGGCCCTTGAAATCGCAGAAGAAAACCTAAGAGACTACAAAGACCGCCTTAGCCTATATCATGCCAACTTTGCAGACTTGGATGAAGTCCTGCGCATGGAAGGAGTATCTCAGGTGGACGGCTTCCTCTTTGACCTTGGGGTTTCCATGCTTCAGCTAAAGGGTCCGAGGGGCTTTTCTTTCCAAAGGGACGAGCCCTTGGACATGAGAATGGACCCAACACAGAGGTTAACTGCCTACGAGGTGGTAAACTCCTACACCGAGAAGGAGTTGGTGAGGATAATAAGAGATTACGGAGAAGAGCCTTACGCAAGGAGGGTGGCCAAGGCAATAGTCTTGGCAAGGTCCAAAAAGCCCATAGAGACCACTGGCGAGCTGATAGAGGTAATCGGTTTAGCGCTGCCCTACAGGGGCGGGAGGATACATCCTGCCACAAGGGTCTTTCAGGCCATAAGGATAGAGGTAAATCAAGAGCTTGACTCTTTACAAGTTGCTCTCGACAAGACATTAGAGTTTATGAGGTCTGGAGGGAGGCTGGTGGTCATATCCTTTCATTCCCTCGAGGACAGGATTGTTAAGAACTTTATAAGGAAAAACCTAAAGGTCTTGACAAAAAAGCCGATAACTCCTAATATGGAAGAGGTAAGGGCTAACCCAGCCAGCAGGAGTGCAAAACTAAGAGCAGGGGGAAAGCCATGAAATATTTGCTGATAAGCCTTCTTCTTTTAGTTTTAAACTACCTATATTCCGCTTACAGCATAGATGTATCGAGGGAATACGCAAAGAAGGTGTCTGAGTTGAAGAGGGAAAAGGAGAGGTCGCTTATACTAAAGGCGGAAGTCGAAAAGCACATAAACTACAAGACCGCTAAGAGCTACGCGGAATCTGAGGGATTTAGCCCCGTAGACTGGAGCAGGGTAAGACTTGTTAAGTCTTCTCAGTAGGCACTATCCTGTAGAACCTCTTTTTACCCACCTGTAGCCTTAGCTCTTCCAAGACCTCTATTTCTTGGTTTGGGTCTTCTACCTTTCTGCCGTTTACTTTGAGCCCACCACCTTCTATCAGTCTTCTTGCGGAGTTTTTGGAAGGCTCTATGTGTAGTTCAAAAAGAAACTCGTAGGCCTTTTGATGGTAACCCTTCTTTACCTCTATTATGGGGGCATCTTCAGGGAATTCCCTCTGAGAAAAGGTTTTTTCGAAAAATTCCTTTGCCCTGTCTGCCTGTTCCTTTGAATGGTAGCGCGCCACCACATAGTGGGCAAGCCTTTTTTTGGCTTCCATAGGATGTAGTTCTCTTTTCAGCTTTTCAATGTCCTCCCTCGTGTAATCGGTAAGGAGCAGGTAGTATTCCCACATGAGCTGGTCCGATATGGACATGAGTTTTCCAAACATCTGCTCTGGCTCTTCCGCGAGCCCCACATAGTTGCCGTAGGACTTAGACATCTTCCTAATTCCATCAAGCCCTACAAGCAGGGGAAGGGTCATACATACCTGAGGTTCTTGCCCGTAAGCCCTTTGGAGGTCCCTTCCCACCAGAAGGTTAAACTTTTGGTCAGTTCCACCCAGCTCCACATCCGCTTTTAGAAAGACCGAGTCATAACCCTGCAAGAGAGGATAAAGAAGCTCATGTATGTGTATGGGTATGCCCTCTCTGAAGCGCTTGGAGAAGTCGTCCCTTTCTAACATCCTTGCCACCGTGTACTGACCTGCGAGCCTTATGATGCCTTCTGTGCCAAGAGTCGAAAGCCATGTGCTGTTGAAGACTATGTTAGTTTTCTCAGGTATGAGAACCTTAAAGACCTGATGTTCGTAGGTCTTGGCGTTTTCAAGGACTTCTTCCTTGGTAAGAGGCGGCCTTGTCTCACTCCTGCCAGTCGGGTCCCCTATGGTGGCGGTAAAGTCTCCAATAACAAAATAGACCTCATGACCGAGCTGTTGGAACTGTCTAAGTTTTTGCAAAAGCACCGAGTGTCCAAGGTGAAGGTCTGGTGCCGTAGGGTCAAACCCTGCCTTTATACGAAGAGGCCTACCTTCCTTTAGCTTCTTAAAAAGCTCCTCCTCCTCTATTATCTCAGAAGCCCCCTCCTTTATGAGTTCAAGCTGTTTTTCTGGGCTTAGCATGGCAGGGTTAAAATTATAAACTATGAGGACAGAGCTCCTACTTGGCGGTGAATGGGTATCCAAGGAAGAAAAAATGCCCGTGTTCTATCCTTACACAGGGGAAAAAGTGGCGGATGTTTCAATGGCTGGTGAGGAGGATGTTTACAAAGCCGTTGAGCGTGCCAAGGAAGGACAGAAGGAGATGGCTTTGCTCACACCCTACGAAAGATACCAGATACTCATGAAGGCAAGCGAAATACTGAGGGATAAGGCTGAAGAGTTTGCGAGGACTTTGGTGCTTGAGGTGGGCAAAACCATAAGGGAGGCAAGGGCAGAGGTTCAAAGGGCAGTGCAGACCCTTGTCTTTTCTGCGGAAGAAGCCAAAAGGGTAGGTGGTGAGATAATTCCTATAGATGCTCATCCCAACGGTAAGGGCAAGGTAGGCTTTTATGTGCGTGAACCTGTGGGGATAGTTTCTGCCATCACCCCCTTTAACTTTCCGCTAAACCTGTCCATGCACAAAGTAGCGCCAGCCCTTGCCTGTGGTAATGCGGTCATACTCAAGCCATCGGAGAGAACGCCCCTTACACCCCTAATGTTGGGGGAAGTGCTGTTGGAGGCAGGATTGCCAAAGGGGGCTTTGAGCATACTTCCGGGCTACGGCCCTGTGGGCAAAGCCATGACAACTCATCCGGACGTGAGGGTAGTCTCTTTTACCGGTAGCAGGCAGGTGGGAGAGATAATTGCCAAGCAGGCTGGTATAAAAAGGGTTGTTCTCGAGCTTGGCTCCAACTCTGCAGTAGTTCTACACAAGGATGGAGACCTAAGAAAAGCAGTTCAGAAAACCCTTCTTGGAGGCTATGCTATAGCGGGGCAGGTGTGCATATCGGTCCAAAGGGTTTTTGTTCACGAAGAACTCTTTGGTAAGTTTGTGGAGGAGTTAAAAGGGGGTGTGGAAGGTTTGAAGATTGGAGACCCTATGTTAGAGGATACGGATGTGGGACCCATGATAGGAGTTTCTGAAGTTGATAGAGTTCAGGAGTGGATAAGGGAGGCTCTTGAGGAAGGTGCAAGGCTTGTGACGGGTGGTTCAAAGAAGGAGCATAAAGCTAATCTGCTTTTGCCCGCGCTGATCACCCTTGTGCCTTCTCATGTAAAACTTTTCAGGGAAGAGGTCTTTGCACCCCTTGTGCTGGTCAATCCTTACAGGGACTTGGAAGAGGCTATAGACATGGTAAACGACTCACCCTACGGCTTGCAGGTAGGCCTTTTCACGAGAGATATAGGTGTAGCCTGGGAGTTCATAAGGAAGGTAAGGGCTGGAGGGGTTCTTATAAACGAGGGGCCAAACTTTAGGGTGGACCACATGCCCTACGGAGGTGTAAAGAATTCGGGCATAGGCAGGGAAGGACCAAGGTTTGCGGTGGAGGACTACACGGAGATAAAAATGGTTATCTTTGACCTTGCCTGAGTTTAAAATATACTACCATGAGTGTAAGGCATCAGGTAAGAAGTAAGGTAGAGAGGCTTTTTGAAAACCTCAAGGAAAGAGCAGACTCCGGTGAGTTCACCCTCTACTGCGTGTATTCACCCGTCTATGTGCAGAGGGAGAACCTGCCTGCCAGCCAGATAAGTGTTGAAGAGTTCGAGTTTGTGGACCTTAAAGTAAACATGGGGGATACAGAGAGCGTTAAGAAAACCCTTGACAGGATTACAAGAGAAGCCCTTGAGAATGAAGTTAAGGGTTTTTACTTTCTTGGCATGCTCCTTGAAAAGGAAGGAGATTACATTATTTCATCAGAAAATCCCATAATGGAGGAGCTTAAGGATAGCCTTATTGAAACCATCGAAAGGCTAAGGGAGGAATGATAAGCCTTATACTACTTTCTGCAGGGGGAGGTAGGCGCTTTGGCAGAAAAAAGCAGTTTGAAAGACTTTTTGGCAAACCTCTTTTCATGCACTCTCTTGAAAGGCTTTTGGGAATGTTTGAAGAAACACTTCTGGTCTTACCCTCGGAGGATTTGGGGCGCTTTAACCTACCACCAAGCATTAAGAAGGTGGCAGGCGGAAAGGAAAGACAGGATTCGGTTTTTAACGCCTTGATTGAAGCTCAGGGGGATGTGGTGGTGGTGCATGATTGTGCAAGACCTTTTGCCTCTACAGAACTATTTCGAAAGGTTTCCCAGCTTGGGGATTATGAGGGTAAGATTTCTGCGGTGCCAGTCAGGGACACGGTAAAGAGGGTGGTTCATGGCATGGTGGTGGAAACTCTTGAAAGAACTAGCCTATGGCTTTCACAGACACCTCAGGCTTTTAACAGAAGGGTCCTCCTTGAGTGCCACTTGAGAGCCAGAAGGGAAGGCTTTTATGCCACCGATGATGCTCAGATCCTTGAAAGATACGGCTACAAGGTAGGTATTGTCCGAGGCGAGGTAACCAACATTAAGATTACATACCCTGAGGACCTTCTTCTCGCGGAAAGCATAGGCAAGCTCTTAGGATATCCCCAAGTTCCTTAAAGGCTTGCATATCCCTTTTAAGGGGCACTCCCTCTAAAGTATTTACAACGGCGCAAAGAAGGAGAGAATTAAGAACGAAGACCCCATCGTAGTTTTCAAGCTCTTGGACTTTTATGTACTCTTCCTTTACTTCCCTTCTCCTTCCTAAGAGCTCAAGGGTGGTGCCCCAAAGAAGACCAGAAACTTTTGCTGGGGTGTAAAGCCTTGAGCCCTTCAAAAGCAAGAGGTTTGAGGTTGAGGTTTCACACGCTTGTCCCTTTTCGTTGAGTACCACGCCATCCCAAAAGCCTCTTTTGGTGGCTTCTTTTTTAACCATTAGGTTAAAAAGGTAGGAAGTGGTCTTGTGTCTGCATAGTGGGTCCGAAGAATGCCTTTGGTAGGAGGAAACACATAGGCTGACCATGCTTGGTTGATGCCCCAGGTTCCTGACAAGTATGAGGCTTCCGTAAGACTCTGGCTCGTCGGTTAGATGCCACCCACCCTTGGATATTAGCAGATACTTTACATAGAGTTGGCCTTCCCGAGGAACAGCTTCTTCGAGCTCCTTTTGGAATTCTTCGTAGCTGGGGCAGGGTATACCCAGACTCTTTGCGGAGTTTGAAAGTCTCTCGTGGTGAAGTTTTAGTTTTTCCTCTGATGGTTTCCACCTTATGGTCTCAAAGAGTCCTTCTCCAAAAAGCAGGGTGCGGTTTAGCATAAGCCACCTTTCCTGTATAGTATTAAAATCAAAGTATTGAGCTAAAGAGCTTTTCAAATTCCTTGGTGAAAACGCCCATCCTGAGGGCAGAATCTTCACAATCTTTCTTTGCAACCTCCAACTTATCTAAAAGACCTTCCCCATAAAGGGTATAAAAGCCGTCTTTGTCCCTGTAGTCGTCCATCATCTGAAATAATAATCCCAGCTTTAGTCCGAGCCCTTCAAGGTCCTTCAAAAGGTCATGTCTTTTACCTATCAACCCCCCTGCCAGAAAACAGAAGGAAAAGAGCTGTGCGGTCTTTTTAAGACTTATCTCCTCTTGCCCCGAAAGCCTTTTGATGTCCAGAACCTGACCGCCCACCATTCCCTTATAGCCTGCCCTTAAAGCGAGCTCCCTAATGAGGAAGATTAGTTCCCCTTCCGAAAGACCTCTGAAATTACTTCTTTCCGATAGAACTTCAAAGGAGTAGGTAAGCAGAGCGTCGCCGGCAAGTATGGCCATATCTTCCCCAAACACCACGTGGCAGGCGGGTTTGCCCCTTCTTAGGTTGTCGTTGTCAAGGGAGGGAAGGTCGTCGTGAATGAGAGAGTAGTTGTGTACCATCTCCACCGCACAGCCTACAGTCACCGCATCCTCTATTTCACCCCCAAGGGCATCACAGACAGCGCACAAAAATAGAGGTCTTATACGCTTACCCTTCTGAAAAAGATAGTAGGACATAGCCTGATAAAGCAGGGAAGGTTCAAAGGGCATAAGTAGTTCTCTAAGCCTCTCTTCTATTTTATTTTTCCAAAGCTCAAGCCTTTCCAAGCTACTCTACCTCTAAAATTTCTTGCAGTTCTACCCTGTAATAGTCCTCCCTTCCCGAGTGAAACTTTTTCACGGTGTATACTACGCCGTATTTTCTGCCGTCAAGCTCCGCTATGGTACTACATCTGTAGGTTTGAGTGTCTATTTTTTCTGGCTTGCTTATGTCTAATACTTTTGTCCTTTCCATGCGGTCCTTTAGCCTACTGTAAAGCCATGCTTCCACTTGTTCCTGACCCCCACCTGAGAATAGCAACTCAATACCCCTCATCCAAACTTCAAAGGTTGCACCTACAGGATTTTCTACATACCAGCTGTATGCTGCTACTCCCGATTTCACCGTTGTTCTTGCAGAGTTAGAAGAACAGGGATTTTCTAGCCTCAACGCTTCACATCCCGCAAGGGAAAGCATTGCAAGTAAAAATATCACCCTCCTCATCCCTTAGCATTTTAAAATATCACCGCAGTCAAAAAGTAGTCAGAGATTAGTATAAGCATGGAAGAGGTTACTACGCTGTTGGTGGTTGCTCTTCCCACTCCTTCAGTCCCACCCTTTGTATAGTAGCCAAAGTAACAGCTAACCGCAGATATGATGAAACCAAAAAACACCGCCTTATAGAGTCCACCCACAAAGTCGTAAAGCTCGGTGAGGTCTTTCATCTTTTCCCAGAAGAGGTACTCATTCACGCCAAAGAGCTTTACCGCCACAAACCACCCTCCAAAAATCCCCGAGAGGTCTGCAAGCACCACCAGCATGGGCACGCCCAGAATGCCAGCAAAGAGCCTTGGACTCACTAGGTAGCTCTTAGGGTTTACGCCCATTACTTCTAAAGCGTCTATTTGCTCTGTTATTCTCATGGTGCCTATGTTGGCAGTCATGGCAGAGCCAACCCTTGCAACAACCATAAGGGATGCAAGCACGGGGCCCAGCTCCCTTCCCATAGATATGGCCACTACCGCACCAATGAGAAACTCAGCGTTGAACCTATGGAAAGTGCTGTAAGTTTGAAGAGCTATAACACCGCCAGAGAACACGGAGGTAATCACCACCACAGGAACAGTCTCGGAGGCTAAGTAGGCAAGCTGTTTTATAAAATGGCTTAACCTGGGTGGCTTTTTTACTATAAAGTACAAGCCCCATAGAGTTAGGAAAGTGGCTCTACCCACCTCCTCAAAAATTTTTAACATACTGTTTGTACCTCTCAAACCTCTCTTTTATCTCCTCTATAAAGTCGCCCCCGAACTTTTCAAGAAAGGCATCGGTCAAAACTATGGCAAGCATAGCCTCCCCCACCACAGAAGCTGCTGGCACAGCTACTATGTCACTCCTCTCCTTTCCTGCCTTTACCTCCTCCTTTGTTTC
>JAOAIS010000019.1 GCA_026414575.1 Aquificaceae bacterium
GCAACCTAAAAATCTCTGGCTTTGGAATTATACTTGAAGAGTCCTCTTGAATAAAAATGGATTGCGCTTTCTGTTTAGCTGACTTTACCCATTACGCCCCGTAGAGCCTGCTTATCTCGCATGATGCCACGAGGATTATGCTAAACTTACGCTAAGGAAAATGGAGAAACTTTTGAAGAAGTTAAGACATCCCATAGGAGCTAACCGGGGGGACGTGTCAGACTCTTCAGAGTTTATAAGGAGAATGTGCAACCCCCAAGAGAAGCTTTTGTTATAAAATCCAAGGGTATATTGGTTAGCTCAGGAATAAACTTTTACAGCATGGGGGTGCAAAATAGCTTCCTATGTGAGATGTAAACCAACATACATATTATGAATTATCCTGATTAAGCCTCCTCAGCAAGTTGGAAGGAAGGGAAAGATTATAACCCCCAAGAACTTGTTGTGGGGTTTACAAAAACCTTCACAGTTGAAGCCTACCCCATTCGGGGTTTATATTTTAATTTTCATGAACGGAGGTAAAGATGGAGATGACTTTAGATTTCCAAACGGATAAAGTTTACGATGTCTTGATAATAGGCGGTGGTCCTGCCGGAGCTTCGGCCGCCATATACACCTCAAGGGCTGGACTCTCGACCCTGGTGCTATACAGGGCAGAAGCGGATGGCGCTCTTGGTGTTACACAGCAGATAGAGAACTATCCAGGCATAAGGGGGCCACTTTCGGGCTACGAGCTTCTTAAACTTATCAGGGAGCATGCCAAAGCCTTTGGTGCGGAGTTTATAAGGGGTAAGGTAATAGCCACAGACCTTATGGGCGAGATAAAAAGGATTTACACCATAGACGGTAGGGAATTTAAAGGAAGGGCTGTGATAGTAGCCTCTGGCGCCATGGAAAGAACTAACAAATACAAAGGTGAGGAGGAATTTTTAGGAAAGGGCGTATCATACTGCGGTGTTTGCGATGCAGCCTTCTTTAAGGGTAGGCCAGTAGCAGTTGTGGGTGAGGACGATTATGCCCTTGAAGAGACCGAATTCATAGCACGCTTTGCGGACAAAATCTACCTTGTGGTTCCCTCCAGCAGGATAAAGGCTCCCCACGAGATGGTTACAGAGATACAGTTCAACCCAAAGGTGGAGATACTACTACACCATAGAGTTTTGGAAATGGTGGGCACATCCCTTCTGGAAGGCCTGTGGATTCAAAGCGTAGAAACAAAGGAGAAAAAACTCCTTAGGGTAGATGGCGTCTTTATATTTCTCGGTGGTAACAAGCCCTCTGTGGATTTTCTGATGAACCAGGTGGAGATGACGGGAGAACACTGCATAGTAGTCAACGAAGAGATGATGACCTCCGTGCCAGGCGTCTTTGCCTGTGGTGATGTTTTGTGTACCAACATAAAGCAGGCGGTGATAGCTGCTGCAGACGGTGTAAAGGCTGCCCTTGCGGTGGATAAGTATCTCAACAAAAAAGCAAAAATTACCGCTCAGTGGTAGACAGGATTTTATACTATATAAACACATATGGTAAGCTTAGAAGGTATAAAAGAAAGCATACTCTCATACCTTGACCCCGAGGTTAGGGAAGTTTTTGAAATAGGCAAGTACCTTATCTCTTCGGGCGGAAAGGGCGTAAGGCCTCTGCTTACCCTAATGACCTGCGAGGCTCTCGGTGGCGATGCGGAAAGGGTCCTTCCCCTTGCGGTAGGCATAGAGTACGTTCATATAGCATCCTTACTACACGATGATGTGGTGGACGGAGCGCAGACAAGAAGAGGCAAGAAGAGTGCAAACCTTGTCTTTGGAAATCAAGCCTGCGTGCTAACTGGGGATTACATGTATGCAAAGGCTCTTTCTCTTTATACACAGTATGGAAGCCTTCAAAGCGTGCAGGTGCTGAGCGATGCGGTCATGAAAATGTCTCAGGGACAGCTATTAGAGCTTAGAAGCCTTGGTAAGCTCATTGACTCAGAAACCTACACGAAGATAATAGACTACAAGACTGGAGCTCTTTTTGGTGCTTGTATGGCGGTGGGAGCCCTGACCGCTGGGAGGGAAGACCATTGGGACTTCTACCGCATAGGAATCCTAGCAGGGCGTGCCTTCCAGCTAGTGGATGACGCCCTTGACTATTCTGGTAACAAAGAAAAGCTTGGCAAACCTGTGGGTTCTGACTTGGTTGAGGGCAAGTGCACTTACCCTCTCATATCGGTCTATCATAAGCTTAGCAGGGAGCAAATCAGGCTTTTTTACGAGAGTAAGCACGAGGAGCTTAGAAGAGCTGTCCTTGAACTTGGAGGAGTGGAGGAAACCTTCAAAAAAGCGGAAGAAGAGCTGGAAAAGGTCCTTAGCTTTATGAAAGGCTTTGATGAGGATGGAAACCTAAGAAAAGTCCTTCTCAAACTAATACACAGAGAAAGTTAAGGGATGTAGCTGTCCTTAAATCTTTTAATGTTTATCAAATTATTGGCTATACCGTTTCTTATCTCTTCCCCCTCCTTTATCAAATAGTTGAGTATGCCGAGGCATTCCTCGGCCGTTTTTAAGTCAAGCTTTTCAATGTCCTGTTGGGTTATCGAATCAAGCGCTTCCAAAAGCTTATCCCAGTCTCCTTGCTGTAAGTAAACTTGGCAGTTAAGCAGTAATTGCTTCAGGCTTTCCATAGACCTTCTTCTCCACTTCTTCCCAGCTTTCTTTAAGTTCTACAAGGATTTTAACCATCTTCTTTAGAGTATCTGGCTCGTCGCCTTCGATGGTTATCCTGATAAGGTCATCTAATAAGGACCTGTAGATTTCGTGCAAGTTTTTGGCTATTTCTCCGCCATGCTCCATGTTTAGAGTGGAATCAAGCACCGTAATAATCTCTGTGGCTCTACCCATAGCTTCGTACTTTTTCTTTACCTCTTCCAACCCCGAAGAGTTTTCTTTCATTGCTTCTATGGCTTCTTCTATGCATGAGATGGCTTTTTCGTAAAGCAGTATTACTTGTCTTACTGGGTTTGTGGTAAGCACCATGTTTTCAAGGTAAGCATTCATCATCTTTTACCTCCTTGCATTTCTGAAAGGCTTACAATAAAGGCTTGCATCCTTGCCATAATTTCCTGTGCCCTGTTTATAAAGGTTTCTACCTTAGCATACTCAAACCTTAGCCTCTCTTCTTCCTTTATTAGCTGTTTTCCAAGAGATTCAATCCTTTGATTGATTTGGTCAAGCCTGCTTTGGTAATCATTGGTAAAGCTCTGAAGGGTTGTTAGAACCCTTGAAGAGTAAACACCCATGCCCTCTTTTAAGTCAGATATCACCTCCCTTAGTTTTTCCTGCCCTGCCCTGAGAAGGGAATCGATGCCAGAGGAATTAACCTCAAGGGTGCCATCCTCTTTTAAGTTTACAAGGTCATTGGCGAAGAGTTTGTCCAGCATTCCTGAAAGTTCAGTTTTTATACCATTTATAGAATAATCACCCTGAAAGATGGCATCTTTAGCGGTTATCTTTCCTATCTGGGCTATGACCTTGTTGTAGGCATTCACAAAATCCGAGAAGAACCCATTCACCCTCGAGTAATCCTCGCTTACGGTAATCGTGGCGTTTCCCGTGCTTTTGACTTCCACACTAATGCCACTCACAAAGTTTTCAAATTTGTTGGTTGGACTAGTGAGATTGCTTGAGCCAATGCTTATGCGAGCATTTTTGGCTTCCTGAAGCGGGTTTGAAGCATCCAAGCTCCACGTGCTTCCGTTTACAGTAGGAGATGTGCTAAAGTACATGACCGTAGACCCTTGGGTGGTTTCCGCAGTAGAACTGCCCTCGTCCTTTTCCGACAGCATTAACTTGTAAAAGCTCCCGTCATAAAAGATGTTTGCAACCACTTTGCTACCTGCAGAACTGTTTATTGCGTTGATTAGGTCCGAAAGCTTTCCGGCTCCAGAGGGCACATCAAAGTATAAAGTTGAACCTCCAGTATTATAGGCTATCTGAAAGGCGCTCCAGCTTATGTTCTGATTTATGTCAGAGATACCCTCTGTGGTAACAAGCACTTCCCTCTGAGCAAGTTGGTTAACTGATAGATTCAACATTACATTGGGCGCATCTTCTGTGGCCTTGGCATTAAGCACAGAGCTGTCAGAAGAGGTAGCCCTCTTCCCTTTAAAGAGGTCGTTAACGCTAAGATTTTCAAAAGTTTTGGATAGGTTGCCTAAAGCATCGATAAGTGACTGAAGGGCATTCTGTTTTGACTGCACCTGATTCGCCTCCTGAGACAATCTTTGTATGGGCGTCGCTTTTATCTTCAGAATCTGGTCCACTATGGAGCCCCAGTCGAACTTTCCCGTTAGGTTGTTAAAGTATATCTCCCCAGCCATAGTGTTAAACCTCCTTCTGCAACAGCACGCCCAACATCTGGTCTATTTTTTTAATCAAGTCAAGCAAGTAATCAGGTGGAATCTGACGAATGACCCTGTTGGTTTCCTTTTCTATTATCTTAGCAACAGGTATTTCTAACTCTATATCTATGTCTATTCGTAAGTATTTGCTTAGCATGTCAAACTTCTTTTTTATTTCTTCGATTAGCTTCTGAAGCTCCTCTGTGTTTGCCCTTATATCTTCACGAACCTCTTCCCTTGCCCTTTGAACCTCCCTTTCTACCTGCTTCTTCATGCCTTCTATGGCACCCTGCTGAACCTGAAAAATCTGAAAATTCTTAACATCCTTGCTTATATCCGCAGGTTCTAACTTCATGGCTATACCTCAAAAGGGGGCAAAAGCCCCCAGTTAATTAATTTATTACCTTAGGAGCTGTAAGACAAGCTGTGGTAGCTGGTTTGCCTGCGCCAGCATAGCCATGGAAGACTGCATCTTTATCTGCAGTTTGGTAAAGTTGGTCATTTCTTCCGCATAGTCTGTGTTGCGAATAACATTCTCCGCCTCTCTGGTATTATCCATGGCCACCTTTTGGGAGTCGTAGATAGACTGCAAATTGTTCATGACCGCACCTATTTGGGCTCTTACGGTGTCAACCCTTTGAATCGCCTTCTTTACAATCAGCATAGACTCTTCTGCCTGTTCGTTGGTAAGGACGCTCACCGCATATAGGTTTTTGGCATTAGCATTGCCACCGCTGGTTATGTTGAAGTTAAAGCCTGCA
>JAOAIS010000020.1 GCA_026414575.1 Aquificaceae bacterium
TGGCAGCGTCTATCACCGCCCTTTTCTCCACCTGAGTGACTCCAGAGGGCACTCCTATGACAACTCTTGGTTTTGCTTTAAATAGGCTTCCCCCTATGGACTTGTTGATAAAGTAAGATAGCATAATCTTAGTGGCTTCAAAATCCGTAATAACGCCGTCCCTTAAAGGTCTCACCGTCTGTATGTTCTCGGGAGTCTTTCCGAGCATATCCTTTGCTTCCTTACCAACAGCCAGAACCTTACCACTCCTGACATCTATAGCCACTATGGAAGGTTCATAGAGCACTATACCCCTTCCCTGAGCGTAAACAACCGTGTTGGCAGTTCCAAGATCTATGCCTATGTTACCGGGGACAAATCCAAGAAAATTTGCTAATTTACTTAACATTTTTAATATTATAAACTATGGAGGCCACACTAACCAAAAAACAAGAGGAAAGACTCCTAAAGGTGGTGGGTGAGGAGAATAAATCTATAAAAAAAGCCCTTGAATTCATAGAAAAAAGGCATGCTGGGCAGTACAGAAAATCAGGAGAGCCTTATGTAAGTCACCTTATAGAGGTGGCTTTATCCCTTGCAGAACTCGGCATGGATAAAAACACCATAATAGCTGGACTGTTGCACGATGTTCTGGAGGACACCAACACAAGTTACGAAGAGTTAAAAGAATTGTTCGGGAAAGAGGTGGCGTATATTGTAGAAGGTGTTACCAAGTTGGGAAAAATTCCCTTTAAAGACCTTCAAACCCAAAAGGCAGAAAATTACAGGAAGCTCATACTTGCCTTCTCAAAGGATTTAAGGGTCATATTCGTCAAGCTGGCGGACAGATTGCATAATATGAAGACCCTTCAGTGCTTTAGCAGAGAAAAGCAAATAAGGATAGCCAAAGAGACCTTTGAGCTATATGTGCCCATAGCCAACAGACTTGGCTTATGGAAGTTAAAGACAGAGCTCGAAGACCTGTGTTTTATGTACCTTTATCCAAAAGAACACGAGGAGGTAAAAAGCTTTGTAGGCAGGGGCAGAAAAGACCTGGAGGATTACCTAAAAAGGGTTTTCATTCCAAGGCTAAAAGAAGAACTAAAGAGGGCAAACATAGAAGCCTATGTAACTTACAGACAAAAGCATCTTTTTGGCATATGGCAAAAAACCCTCCGCAAGGGTATTAGACTTGAAGATGTGCACGACATACTTGGTGTCAGGGTTATAGTAAACACGGTGCAGGAGTGCTACTTGGTCCTTGGTCTTGTGCATAGTGTTTTTAAGCCAGTGCCGGGCAAGTTCGACGACTACATATCCCTGCCAAAGCCCAACCTTTACCAATCCCTCCACACTGCTGTTATAGGTCCCAAGGGAAGGATGGTGGAAGTTCAGATAAGAACCTGGGAGATGCACGAGAGGGCAGAAAAGGGTATTGCCGCCCACTGGGCTTACAAGGAAAGAAAAAACCCACAGGACAACAGTGTATACTCATGGCTAAAAAGCCTAGTGGAGAGTATTCAGGGTAGTAAAAACCCAGAGGAACTTTTAGAAAACCTTAAGCTGGAACTCTTCTCTGAGGAAGTCTTCGTCTTTACGCCCAAGGGCGACCTTGTGGTGCTTCCAAAGGGCGCAACGCCCATAGACTTTGCCTACCACATACACACAGAGGTTGGAAATCACTGCGCAGGGGCAAAGGTAAACGGGAGGATAGTGCCCCTTAGTTACAAACTCCAGAACGGCGATATGGTGGAAATAATAACAAATCCCAACAAAAAGCCAAACCCTGAATGGCTTAACTTTGTGTCAACCTCGAGGGCAAGGAGCAAGATAAAGGCCGTCCTCAAAGAGCTTGAGAGGGAAAGGTATACACAACTGGGTAGAGAGAGGCTTGAACAATATGCCCATAGGTTAGGTTTAAACAGGGAAACTCTTATTAAGAAGCTGATGGAGGAGACAAGGGCTAAGACTGAAGAGGAAATTCTCCTCCTTCTTGGTAGTGGCAAGCTTTCAAAGGAAAAGGTTTACTCCCTCTTCAGGAAGAGCTACAAGGAAAAGGTTCAAGAGAAGGTAGAAGATGTGCTACATATTGATGGGCTTGGTAAGGTGCTTCACGCCCTTGCAGAATGCTGTAATCCGTTGCCTGGAGAGGAAGTTTACGGGGTAGTTTCAAGAGGAAGGGGGCTGGTAATACACTCAAGGGAATGTCCAAACCTTGGGCACATTCTTAAAATCTCACCGGAGAAGGTAATAAGGGTTCTTTGGGACAAATCGCAGGGACTTCATCCAGTAAGGATAAGGCTTTTGGTGAAGGACAGGATGGGCATACTGGCAGAAGTCTCTTCAGCCATATCCAAGTCTGGTGCCAACATAACAGAGGCAAAGACAAAAAGCCTACCCTCTGGGGAGGCTACCATGGACTTTACCCTTCAGGTGGAAAACTATAGAAGCTTTCTAAAGGTAAAGGAGGCCCTCCAGAGTCTGGAGGGTGTAGAGGCTTTTCAGAGGTTGATGGCTTGAAAACTCAGGCTTCCATCTGCAAGGTCTGCAACAACCCTCTGATTGTCCACTACTTCCCCCCTTATTATTAGGTTTGCTAAGGGAGTCTCAATATGCTTTTGGAGCGTCCTCTTTAGAGGCCTTGCGCCGTAGGCAGGGTCGTAGCCAAGTTTAACAAGGTGTTCCTTCGCCCTTTCTGTGAGCTCTAACCTAATATTTTTTTCTCTCAACCTGTTGTTTATACCAGCCACAAGAAGGTCTATAATCTGGAAGAGTTCTTTCATGGTAAGGGGCTTAAAAACTATGACCTCGTCTATCCTGTTTAGGAACTCAGGTCTGAAATGGTGGCGCAGTTCCTCAAGGACCTTTTCCTTAGCCCTTTCAAACTCCCTTTGCACCCTTTCTTCGCCACCATCCAGGGAAAGGCTAAGAAGGTATTGGGAGCCTATGTTGGAGGTCATTATGATGACCGTGTTTCTGAAATCTACAGTCCTACCATGGGAATCGGTAAGCCTACCATCGTCCAGCACTTGCAGGAAAAGGTCAAAAACCCTCGGATGGGCTTTCTCAATCTCATCTAAAAGCAGTACAGAGTAGGGCTTCCTACGAACAGCTTCCGTGAGCTTTCCACCCTCTTCGTAGCCCACATATCCAGGCGGCGCGCCTATGAGCTTTGCCACGCTGTGCTCTTCCTTGAACTCGGACATATCAAGCCTTATGAGGGCATCCTCGTCACCAAAGAGAAGTTCCGCAAGAGCCTTCGAAAGCTCCGTCTTGCCCACGCCAGTAGGTCCTAAGAACAAAAAGCTGGCTATGGGTCTTTTTGGGTCTTTTAGTCCTGCCCTTGCCCTTCTTATGGCTTCTGAGACTGCCACAACTGCGTGCTCTTGATCTATGACCCTTCTGTGTAGTTCATCCTCAAGTTTTAAGAGCCTCTCCATCTCTTCCTCTTTTAGCTTTGTAACGGGTATACCCGTCCACTCGGACACCACTTGCGCCACATCCTCCCAGTCCACCAGAAGCTCCATAGCCTTCTTCGACTCAAGCTCCTTAAGCTCCTTTTCCATTTTTACCCTCTCTATTTTTAGGTTTGCCTCCTTCTCATAGTCACCTGCCTCAGAAGCCTTGAGTATCTCCTGGTCAAGCTCTTCTATTCTCCTCTTTATCTCTGCCATCCTGGCTTCCACGCCCCCAGACCTTGAAAGGGTAGCCTGCTTTTCCCTTTCCAGCTGGGCTTTTCTTATCTTTAGCTGGGCTTCCTTTTCGTAGTTGCCCTCCAGATAAGCCTTTTGTATTTCCTCCTCCAAGGACCTTAACCTTCTTTCTATCTCCTGAACCTCCGGAGGTACAGAAACCAAGGAAAGCTTCTTTCTTGCGGATGCCTGGTCTAGGGCGTCAATGGCCTTGTCAGGAAGCTTTCTGGCGGTTACATACCTTTTAGTGAGTTTAACTGCAGATTCAAGGGCCTGGTCGGAAATCTTTACCTTATGGTGCCTTTCCAGCTTGGGTCTTAAGCCCTTGAGAATCTCGAGGGTTTCTTCCTCGCTGGGCTCTTCCACATAGATTGGCTGGAACCTGCGCTCAAGGGCAGGGTCTTTTTCTATGTGCTTTCGGTATTCGTCCACGGTGGTGGCCCCTATGACCCTTATTTCTCCCCTCGCAAGGGGCGGTTTTAGCATGTTGCCGGCATCCATGGCGCCCTCTGCTCTTCCTGCACCCACCACAGTATGAATCTCGTCGATAAAGAGTATCACATTACCCTTCTGCTTTACCTCATCCAGTAAGCTTTTAAACCTTTCTTCAAACTCTCCCCTGTACTTGGAACCTGCTATGATAGAGCCCATGTCTATGGCTACAAGGCTTTTGTCTTGAAGCTCTGCTGGCACTTCCCTGTTTACAATCCTCTGGGCAAGACCCTCCACGATAGCAGTTTTTCCAACACCTGGGTCGCCAACAAGCACCGGATTGTTCTTTGTCCTTCTTAGCAATACCTCTATAAGCTGGTTTATTTCCCTCTCTCTGCCCACCACTGGGTCCAGCTTTCCATCCCTTGCCATTTGGGTCATATCTACCCCAAACCTCTCAAGGGCAGATTTTTCCTCCTCTTTTAGCTCCCTGGTTACATCCTTCATCTTTTCACCTCCTGACAAATCTTCTAAAATCTTACCAGCTATGGTATCCTTGGCCTCCAGAAGGCTCGCCACCATGTGGTAAGGCTCTACCTGAGCAAGCCCTTCGGCCACAGCCTTGTCCTGCGCCTTCTCCAAGACCTTTATTAGGTTTTCCGAGTAATCAAGGACTGGCTCTCTGCCAAAAAGAAGCCTTCCTATCGCATCCTTTACCCTGTCTGAAGATATACCCACCTCCCTTACCTGTTCCACAAGGCTGGAAGATTCGAGGGCTTTCCTTATAAGGCCGTCTATGCTGAGCCTGTTTTCCAGAAAAGCCCTAACATCCTCGGGCTTAAATAGGGTGGAGAGACTCTTTTCCACACCATCGAGTTGGCTTCTGTATTGACCTTCAAGCCTTTCAAGCCTTGAAAGTTCTATCTGAAGCTCCTGATGGCTCCAGTAGTCTCCGTAACGCCTTGCCCTTTCGAGCTCCCCCCTTACCCTGTCCTTTGACCTTTTGACCTTGTCCAGCTCAAGCTGTAGCTGACCTATGTCCGATTTTACCTGCATAATCCTGCTTCGCAGGTCTATAAGATGCTTTGCCTCTTGCTCTACACCTTTGGCAATTTGAGAGTAGAGTTTTTCAAGATACTCGGAGACCTTTTGGTGAAGGTTTTTTGGGTCCATACCCCTCTTTTCCAAGTATCGGGCGAGGGCAGACTTCTCGTCGGCAAGAAGAATGAGCAGAAGGTGATCCGTATCCACTTTGCTGTCGCCCCTTTTCTTTGCAAGCTCCTTCGCCCTGCTTAGGTATTCTAAAGACTTTGAAGAAAAGAGGTTTTCGCTAAACATAACCGCCTCCTTTTTTTTACATTATCTTTTATAATATTCTTTAGTTAACTTTTGTCAAGTTTATCCATAAAAAAATTATTAGACTCAGAATGGACCGCGCTGACCTTACACACCAAGCCTCTACTTCATCAGGTAGTAGAGCATGAGAGGGTAGTGATTGCCCAAGCCCTGAAGGTCCTCCTCCATGAGCCTCCTCAGTATGCCCCTTTTTTCCTCCATGTAGAAAACCCTCGCCTCTGGGGCCTTTGCCAGTTGTCTTGCCCTGTTTATGGCATCCTGTAGGTTTCCGAGCTCATCTACAAGACCGAGCTCCTTCGCCACCCTTCCAGTAAGCACCCTCCCGTCCGCTACTTCTCTTAGCTTGTCCTCCGATATCCTCTTGGACCTGTACTTTAGGATTGCTTGAAGAAACTGCTCGTAGGCGTCCTGAATGGTCCTGTTTAGGTATTCCTTTTCTTCCTCTGAGAGGCCCCTAAAGGGCGAGAGGGTGTCTTTGAACTTACCCGTCTTGATGGCGGTAGTCCTTATGCCAAGCCTTTCAAGGAGGTCTTTCAACTCCGTATGCTGGACTATGACGCCTATGCTACCCGTGATAGTGCCGGGGTTGGCAAATATCACATCTGCGGGCGCGGATATGTAGTAGCCTCCAGAAGCGGACACATTGCCCATGGACACAACAAGGGGTTTACCAGAGGTTTTAAAGTCTTCCAGAGCCCTGTATATTTCTTGAGAAGCGCCCACGGAGCCACCGGGGCTATCTACTCTAAGGACTAGGGCCTTGACGCTTTTGTCCTCCTTTGCCTGCTGAATCCTTACTACGATCCTGTCTGGGTCCACAAGCGCACCCTTAACCTTTACAACCGCCACGCGGTCCCCGAGGGGAAGTCTTGAAAGAATAGAACTCACAAAACCCAACACCATTAATATTATTACAAACAGAAGTAGTCTCTTAAGCCACTTTTTCATGTCTTTTTTCCCTGAAGAGCCAAAGGGTTAGCAGCACGGAGAGAAAAACCATGCTAAGGGCTATGAGTTGATTCCAAGTAAGACCCAAGCTGGCTATGGGTGGCGTCACGCCCCTAAAGAATTCAAGGACAAACCTTAGTGAGCCATAAAGGAACATGTAAAAAGTGAAGACGAGGCCGTCAAAGGGCTTTCTTTTATAGATTATTAGCAAAAGAACAAACACAATAAGCAAGCCAATAAATTCCATGAGCTGGGTAGGATATAAGGGCATGTAAGGAGGTGCCACCGCACCAGGGGGGAATACCAAGTAAAAAAAGGGAAATTGGTCAGAAAAGTGCACACCTGGCAGAGTATTTCCGTCCACGGAAAAGGGTTTTCCATAACAACAACCTGCGGAGGCGCATCCAAGCCTTCCCACTCCATGGGCTATGCTGAGGGCTACTACTGCCATATCCGCCGTCTTCCAAAAGGGCATTCTGTACCTTAGAAGACCAATAAGAACACCTATAACGCCCCCCAAAAGACCCCCAAAGAAGGTCATACCACCATTCCATATGGCTAATATGTCCTTAAAGCCACCCACCTGCTCAGGATGCTCCACCACATAAGAAAGTCTCCCCACCACTATACCCATGAAAAGGGCAAGCAAGAGGGTATTCTCCATATGGTTGGGGTTTACACCCTCCCTCCTTGCCAATTTCATAAGAAGCCAGTAGGCTATGAAGGCACCAATAGCTACAAACACACCATAGGTGTATACCTTCACGCCAAATATTTCAAAAAGCACGGGATACATGGCTAAAATTTTAAAGCATCCACCGTAAGAAGCAAGCTAAGGTTGTCCCCCTCTATTCTTATTGCCTTTGCGTAGCCTTCCTTGGACCACTGAAGGTAGTTAAGCTTAAGAGCCCTGTTCTTCCTGCTATCGTAAAATTCTGCAAGATTTAACCTCCCTTCTTTGAACACATACCTTGACCTAAAAAGACCATCATCCCTTTCAAAATAAAGCCCATAGTTGGTGCACTCTAGCCTTTCATTGCCCTTTAGCACCTTGCCAAAAAGAAGGTGGTCGGGGCTTACCGGCATTTCAAGGCAAACTCCACCGAAACATAGGCTATCAAGGGTAAACTCTGCGGTTTTGCCTTCGCCGGTGATGGTAAACTTCCCATCCTTCTTCTGCAAGTATAGAGGTAGCCTTAAAAGACCGTACCTTATGGACAGGCTTGCCTCATAAGAGTTTGGAACCAATACCTCCGAATTAATTCTCTTGACATCTTCTGCCTCGGGGCACATTAAGGGTGCGCAGGCTTGCAAAAATAGTATAGGAGCCAAAAGTATTTTACCCTTCATTCCCTTCTTGTCCTTACAGCGTAGTAGTGAGCGTAAAGTCCTTCTGCTCTCGCTATGCTTTCTGCAGGCTCCGCAACCCTCTCAAAGCCTTCTTTGGAAAGGTATATGAGGGAACTTCTTTTAAGAAAGTGGTATACGCCAAGGGGGGAGAAAAACCTGGCGGTTCCGCCCGTAGGTAGTGTGTGGTTGGGACCAAGAAGGTAGTCACCAAGGGGTTCGGTGGCGTACTTACCAAGAAAGACAGCCCCAGCATGCTTTATGTAAGGAAGCAGAGAAAAAGGGTCTTCGGTGAGAACCTCAAGATGCTCTGGGGCTATGTGGTTAGCCACCTCGCAGGCTTTGTATAGGTCCTCCACCAGAAAAATGGTGCCAAACTCATCTACAGAAGCCTTTGCGATTTCCTTTCTTGGAAAGTCTTCAAGCAGTCTATGAATCCATGCGGATACCTCCCTTGCATACTTCTCGTCGGTGGTAACCATGAAAGCGCCTGCCAGTTCATCATGCTCTGCCTGAGAAAGAAGGTCGCAGGCACACCACTTGGGGTCCACGGTACCATCGGCTATGACCAATATCTCCGAGGGTCCAGCTATCATGTCTATGTCCACAAGCCCATACAGGAGTTTCTTGGCAAGGGACACATATATGTTGCCTGGCCCCACTATTTTATCTACCTTAGGAATGCTTTCGGTGCCAAAGGCAAGACTAGCCACCGCCTGAGCGCCACCCACCTGATAGACCCTGCTTACGCCTGCTATGAAGGCGGAGGCCAAAGTATACCGGTTTGGTTTTGGTGATACCATGACCACCTCTTCCACGCCGGCTACCACCGCAGGCACTGCGTTCATAAGCACCGTAGAAGGATATGCAGCTTTCCCACCCGGCACATATATACCAACCCTTTCAAGGGGCATGACCCTACTTCCAAGTATTATGCCTTCCTCCTCTACAAGAAAGCTCCTCTCTAACTGTTTTTCGTGGAAGCGCCTGATTCTCTCGTGGGCTATCTCGAGGGCAGATTTTACATCCTCTTCTATTTCGTTGTAAGCCCTCTCCATCTCCTCGTAGGGCACTTCAAGGGTCTCTGGCGTGAGGTCAACTCCGTCAAACCTTTTTGTGTATTCAAGAAGCGCCTTGTCTCCCTCCTTTTGCACCCTTTGGATTATCTCTTTCACCATGGGCTCATATTTATCCGTCAGCACCTGCCCCCTCTCCTTTATAAACCTTAGCCTTTCGTTGAACCTCCAAGCGGAGTTTCTTAAATCTTCTATTCGCATGTTAAATAGTATAGAACAAAGGAAAGATTTCTTTGGCTATTTACTTGTGGTTGTTTATAATAGACTTCAGTATGAGAGCGGTCACTCTGGAAGGTTTTGGAGGTGTAGAAAACCTAAGACTCGTGGAAGATTTTCCAAAACCCCATCCAAAGGAAGATGAAGTGCTCGTAAGGGTAAAGGCGGTAGCCCTCAACCACCTGGACCTTTGGGTCAGAATGGGGGCGCTGGCGGTAAAGCCCGAACTGCCCCACATATTGGGCTCGGACATAAGTGGTGTGGTAGAAAGGGTGGGCAGCCTTGTAAAGGATATAAGGGAAGGTGATGAGGTTGTTCTGGCTCCGGGGCTTTCCTGCGGTATGTGCTACGAGTGTCAGTCGGGGCATGACAACCATTGCAGGCATTATGACATCCTTGGTCTGAAGGCTAAAGGGGGTTACGCGGATTATGTAAGCGTGCCAGCCAGAAACATAATAAAAAAGCCCTCAAGCCTCAGCTTTGAAGAAGCCAGCAGTTTTCCTTTGACCTTTTTGACCGTTTGGAACGCCTTTGTGAACAAGGCCCAGATAAAGCCCTACCACAGAGTTCTCATATGGGGAGGCTCTTCTGGGGTTGGAGTGGCGGGCATACAACTTGCCAAGCTCTTTGGAGCCTTTGTTATAGCCACAGCAGGCTCAGAGGAAAAGGCCAGAAGGTGTAAAGAACTGGGCGCGGACATGGTGATAGACCACTACAGAGAGGATGTGGTAAACAGAGTTAGAGAGGTTTTCAAGGAAGGCGTGGACATCGTGATGGACCATGTGGGTGGTAGAACCTTTTGGAAGAGCGTGGAGTGTCTTAGAAAGGGAGGAAAGCTCGTGTTTTGTGGCACCACCATGGGCTCGGAAGCCCAGATAGATATAAGGTATGTCTTTGTGCGCGAGATAGAGCTTTTGGGCGTTTACATGGGTCCGAGAGCAGACCTCTTTAAGATTGCGGAGCTCTTTGAGAGGGGGCTTTTGAAGCCTGTAGTGGACAGGGTGTTTCCGATAGAAAAAGTTCGTGAAGCCCACAGCTACCTCGAGGCTTCAAAGCACTTTGGAAAGGTGGTGCTAAAAGTAGAATGAAAAGGACTTGTCTTTTGTTAGCGTGAGTATAAAATACAAACATAGGAGGAAAAGCATGGGGAGGCTTCTTTTTCCTTTAGTGCTGGCTTTCGTAAGCTTCCTCTTCTCCTGTGGTGGTGGAGCAGGTGAGAGTATCAGGTCTGCTCTGTTTGGTGATGGGGCGAAGAGACTGCAGCAGTCAAGCCAAATACCCCCCATAACCTCCAGCATGGAGGGCGTTGCCATAAGCGAGGACGGCAAAATAGTCGTTGGTTATAGTTTGCCTACCAACAGTGCTATGCCATACTACTGGAAACTAAGAGATGGTGTTACGCATCGGGCTTTCGTGTTCCTCGAAGACCAAAACAGTTTCCAGAAACAGCCCCTACAGATGCCTTCTGGAGTTGATTATGATTACGTGATAATTAGGAACATGTCCGTTGAAGGAAGATGCATCGTCGGCTTCTCTTTTAAGCCTTCCACATCGGTAGCCACAGCAATGATGTGGACTTTAGACCCGCAAAGCGGTAATGTGACACCAACAGCTCTTCCAACAACTTGCCCTACGACTTACGGAAACATAGCATACGATTGTATGGTCTCTGGTAATCGTTATGTGGTTGTCGGAAGAACATGTCCAGACTCTCCTCATGCAACTACCTGGGAGAATGGAAATAAAGTCTTTGAGAGTAGATTCGGCACATGCTTCGGTATATTCCACAGCATAAGCTCTAA
>JAOAIS010000047.1 GCA_026414575.1 Aquificaceae bacterium
TTTACCATAGCTATGTGCGGTATGGCAGGACACGAAGATGCCATGATAACCCTCAGAGACCAGCACGTGGAAGAGATGGAAAAGTTTATAAGGATTGCGGAAGAGGTCAAGAGGGAACTGGGTAAATGAGAACCACCTCAAGAGTCTGGACATACGAAGACTATCTAAAGCTGGAGGAAGAAGAAAGGTATGAAATAATAGAAGGTGGACTCTACCACGTGCCCGGCACCAGCAGAAAGCATCAAGAGGTGACCCTTGAGCTCGCTACCACTTTTAGAAGTTATATAAAGAGTAAAGACTTGGGTAAGCTATACATTTCACCCTTTGACGTGGTTTTAAGCGAGGAGAAGACCTCAAGTCTCAAAAAGGACACGGAGGATAAAAGAAGACTTTACGCAAGCTACGGTGTTAAAGAGTTCTGGCTTGTCTTTCCTAGGGAGAAAGTTGTTGAGGTCTTTAGCCTTGAAGGCACGGAATACAGAGTGCGCTCGTGGGCTTACGAAGAAGGTCAAGTATGCTCCAAACTGCTGGATGGCTTCTGCGTAAGGCTGGAGGAGGTTTTAAGTGATTAAAGTCATGCTTTTAAACGTATTTTTACATAAATTCATAACAACAACCTGAAGGAGGATATCATGCAAACAATCTTAGAAGCACTTACATACAACAGAGCAGGACAGAGGGTAGTATCACCTGATTACCTTCTTTTTGAAGCACCAAGAACTAAACACTTTATGACAGGCTCAGAGGCGGTTAAAGAAACGGGCAAAAAGGCTTCCGTGGATGCCTCCGTTTCTTATCCCATAACGCCTCAGTCAGAGGCTGCGCACCTTATAGGTGAGTTATGGGTAGAGGGCTATGTTGGAGTTTACTTCAGAGGCGAATCGGAGTTTGGTGTCATGTCCGAAATAGCAGGTTGTGCCATGGCCGGAGCAAGAACTATAACAACTACCTCAGGACCTGGAACACTAAGAGCCTTTGAAAACTTCCCCATGTGGGCTGGCACCAGAATACCTGTCCAGCTCGTGCTTATGGCAAGAGGTGTAAATTCACCGCTTTCTATACAGCCAGACAATCTTGAGGTTGGCTTTTTACTTGACACGGGCTGTATGATATGGTATGCGGAAAACGCTCAGGACCTTTTTAACATGATACTGGCAGGGTTCATGGTAGCTGAACAGCCCGATGTTCATGTACCAGTGATAACGGTGGTGGACGGCTTTTTCGTCTCACACACGAGAGAAGCCATAATGCTTCCCCCTGATGATATAGCGCTACCTCCTTACAACCCCTATAAAGCACCAATGCCCGTCATAGATGCAGAAGTGCCACCAGGAAGGTTTCTCAGAGACCCCTTTGTCATGAAGTCCAACTATATATCCTACGCAACTCATGCCAGCTGGCAATGGGAGGTAAGGTCCGCCATAGAAAGGTCAAGACCCTATGCTAAGCATTACCTTAGGGGTCTTATAGAAGAGTTTGGAGACCCAACTGCAGAACTTGTTTTTGTAGCCTGTGGAACTGCCGCGGCGCAGGCAAAAGAAGCAGTAAGACTCTTGGAAGAGGAAGGTATTAAGGCAAGGGTTGTAAAGCTAAAAACCATAAGACCTTTCCCTATCGAAGAATTAAAACAAGCGGTTAAAGACGCTAAATACATTTTTGTCCCTGAGTTCAATGTCGTTGGATGGCTGGAGCGTGAGGTGAGAAGATACCTCTACGGTGTATCTGAGGCAGAAATCATAGGTGCACCAAGGGTCGCGGGGGGTATGACAATGCCTGCAGAAGTAATAGTCAAGGAAGTTTTGAAGCTAACAGGTAAGGAGGTGAAGCATGTCTTATAAAATTTACGAAATAAACGAAGACCTAATAGATGTTATGCCCCAAGAAATAAGAGACCTTCAGTTCAGAGCAACTTGGAACAACCCCAAAAGGGGTGTTATGGACCTACCCTATTCAAAGGAGCTCATAGAGGAACATTCCCTGTGTGCAGGATGCCCAGAATCCATGGCTCTTAGATACATCCTAGCATCCCTTCCTGCTCCAGAAGATACAATAATCATAAACTCCACCGGATGCACCTCTTTGGTTTTCCCCCACATAGCCCTGCATACGGTCCACTCCCTTTTTGGAAACCAGAATGCGGTAGCCTCTGGCATAAAAAGGGTGCTTGAATGGAGGTTTCCTGATAAGGTAAAGGATGTGGTAGTGCTTGCGGGCGACGGTGCAACGGTAGACATAGGCCTTGACTGCACTCTTCAGTCCTTCTTCAGGCAGGAGAAGATAACCACCATATGCTTTGACAACGAAGTCTATGCCAACACGGGCGGTCAGGAAAGTGGTCTTACCGTAAAAGGTCATGTGTTTAAGATGGCACCCAAAGGCAAGCAGTGGGATAAAGTTCCCTTCTGGCAAATAGCCATAGACTCAGGCTGTCATTATGTGGCAAGGCTCAGCGTATCTTCGCCCAAGAGGGTAGAAACGGTAATAAAGAAGGCTATATATGTTGCAAGGGAGGTTGGCCCCACATATGTACACCTTTATACTCCTTGCATTCTCGAGATAGGCCTCAACTCTGATGACGGTCTTGATGAGATGAGGCAAAGGGACAAAGAAAGGTTTGCCTTCTTCGAATATGTTAGCGAACCTGCAAAAGAGGTTATAGAGCGTAAAAAAGAGGAGGGTCTGCTATGACAAGAAGAAGAGTCAACGTACGTATGCCCGCCCTTGGTGGACAAGGCGCTGTTACAGCAGCCCATATAATAGCTACCGCCGCAGATTACGAGGGCTATTATGCGGTATCCAATCCCTTCTTCGGTGCGGAAAAGAGGATGGCGCCAGCAGAAAGCTACGCTCGCATAGGTATGGAGCCCATATATGACAGAGGGGAAGTGGTTTACCCTGATGTGATAATGGTATTTCATCCCCAGGTCATCACCATGGGCAAATCCTACACCATGCCCTTTTACTCAGGCATAAAAAGAAAAGGGCTCATAATCATAAATACGGAAGAGGACCTTCTTACAGAAGAAGACAAGGAAAGGCTTGAAGGTATTGAGGTCAAAGTCTTTAACTTCCCGGCTACCAGGTTTGCCATTGACATTGCAGGAACAGAGCTATCCACCAACATGGCTATGATAGGAGCTCTTTTCGGTGCTATAGGTGCGGTAGGCTTAGAAGCCATAGAGGAGGGTATAAAGTCAAGGTTTTTGAAAAAGTTTGTGGCCTCTGGCGGAACTGCTTCCTTGGATTCTGCTCTTGAGAGAAAGTTTAAGAAAAAGTTGGAACTTATAGAGAAGAACTTAAACACTGCAAAGGCGGCCTATGAACTTGCACAAAGGTGGTCTCAAGAACAAGGACTTGAACCCTTCCTTCCACCTCCACCCAAAAAGGTTACAGTTTAAGCTCTGGGGGCTTTTTGCTCCCGAAAAGCTTGACATTTTTATTTTGGTCGCCTAATATTAACCCCATGGGGTGGATGAGTAAGTGTGTTCTGGGTTCTGTCCTTCTTTCCTCAATTTTTACGGGTGTATCTTTCCCATGTTCTAATCATATGCCAGCAGTGTCTTGGAGCTATGAGGTTGTCCCAAAGAAGGGGATAGAATACAGAAGGGTAGATGTGCAGATAGTCAAGTTAGAAAAGTATCAAGTCTACCATCCTGACAGCAGAATATCCTTCAAAACACACATTAGCCCAGAGGGTACTGTAAAAATAGAATTAGCCAACAAAAGCTCTGAGCATTTAAGGGACATCATCATAACTCAGAACATAGAAGGGCGGTTAGATGGTTTGGTAAGAGCACGGCGAATGATATCAAAAAATCCCCTGATAGTTGAGGACTTCATAACCGCCCCCTACCATATGGATGGAAACCAGCTTTATATTGGCATCCCAGCACTATCCTCTGGCGAAGAGCTGCAGCTTGAGTACAGGGTCTTATCTTCGGTAATATACAAACCCATACTTGCATCTCCGACAATCAAAAAGGATGTCGTTCAAGAGAGGGTTGTAAAAAAATACAGCTTCTACTTCCCAATAGGGGGTGTTGAGTTAGACAGAAGAGCCATCGAAAAACTGCTGGTAGAAGTTAACCTATTACCCTTAGAAGACGGCTACAGGATAAAAGTCAAAGGCTATGCGGATGCCATAGGTAGACATAGCACCAACATGAGGATAGCACGAGCGAGGGCGGAGGGTTTAGCAAACCTTATGGTCAGAGAAAGCCTTGCCTGCTTAGAAAAGGGGCATTACGCGGGAAGTCTTACAGGCACATTTCGTGAAGCCAGATAAGCTTTCAATTCAGGTATGCTCACCTCTCTAAAATGGAAGAGGGAGGCAGCAAGGCACGCATCCGCTTTACCTTCTATGAAACCTTCGTAAAAATGCTCCATAGTTCCGGCACCCCCTGAAGCAATGACTGGAACATTGACAGCTTCTGCCACACTTCTTGTTAGTCTAAGATCATAACCAGACTTTGTACCGTCCTTGTCCATAGAAGTGAGAAGTATCTCTCCAGCCCCTAAGCCTTCTACTCTTCTTGCCCACTCCACCGCATCCAGACCTGTGGCAGTTCTACCTCCATGTATATATACCTCCCAACCATAGTCTTTAGCTTTCGCATCTATAGCAACCACAATGCACTGAGAACCAAATCTTTTTGCCCCCTCGTATATTAGTTGGGGGTTTTTTACCGCGGAAGTGTTTATAGAAACTTTATCAGCTCCAGCCTCAAGAAGCCTTCTAATATCATCAAGGTTTGATACTCCACCCCCAACGGTAAAAGGCATAAAAACTTCTTCCGCCACATGCCTTACCACTTCAAGGGTTATTTTCCTGTCTTCCGCAGAGGCGGTTATGTCGAGAAAAACCAGCTCATCAGCACCCTGACCTTCGTAGACTTTGGCTACTTCTACCGGGTCTCCCGCGTCCGCAAGGTTTAGAAACCTTACACCCTTAACGACCCTTCCCTTGTCCACGTCAAGACAGGGTATTATTCTCTTTGCTAACATAAACAGCTCCTCAGCACTCTTAATCCAAGCATATAAAAAATTGGTTCCTGCAGAGGCTCGCTCCTGCCCTTTCAAGACAACATCTTTTTAAGGGCCTTTCCTTCCTCTCAGAGCCAAATAAGCCTGTCAAATCTTTCGCACAAGACCCGCACTTTATACCAACACTATTCATGTGGCTTTATAATCTTAAAATAAGAATTATACAACGGAGTTTTAGTCTTTTGTAAACCCACACAGTATGCATAAAGCCGAGCTTTGGTCTAACATGCCATATGATATAATGGCTAAGAGTGTATAGGGCTGAGGTCAGCGCGAAACAAAGCTGATAAGAAAGGGTCAGATTTTCACTAACCTACAGCTCTCGCCACACAACAAACAAAAACATGCAGATGTTTCCAGCCTTAAAGCACTACTGCAGACACTCTAAACTAGAGTTTCACCCTGAGCACATGAAATAGGATTTTTTATACTTCATGGCTTCACATGTATGAAGCTTAAAAACCAACATTAATATAGCGCTTAGCGGCGCGCAATGCAGTAAGCTTGACATACAGTTCATAGGTGCTGTTACACAAGGAATTAGAGCTTTATGTCACAGGATAAGGCGGCGATGGCAGACGCTGGGTATGGCACGCAAAAGTTATTCAGGTGTTTGGGAAAGGCAAAAATGGAAAGATACGCTTTGATAAGCCTTGTTTGCAAGAAGCTTTTCATCACTCTAAGTGTTGGTCTGGAAGTTGTTTAAGAAGCTTAAAACTTGAAAGCACACATAAAGAGCTAGCCTCTAATCTGTGATGCTTAAGAGTGTTTTTGAGTAGTGTTTCAGCTATTTTAGTCGGCTAATATTTAGCATCTAAAGGTGTGGGTTGATAGCCCAGATTATGATGGGTTGGTTATTGGACAGAGAATTACGCTGGTATAAGATACATTTATTATTTACTTAAAAAGGTCTAATTGTCTTACAAGCTATCGGGAATAACCTATTCAATAGGAGGTGGCACATGTTTAGGCATGTAGCTCTTGTCTTTTTCTTAATTTTGTTTTCCTTTGCCCAAGAGGATGAAATAATCATCAAAACACCTCTCACCAAGAGGCTGGAGAGATTCAACGTAAGCATTGGCGTGGTAAGCATAGAAGAGCTAAAGAAAACCTTTCCAAGAGCCTACAGCCTATTAGAAAAACACAACGGCACACCAACAAAGCACGACACCCACCATCTGGCGGTATCCATTTGGAAGAAGGAGGGCGATAGGATTGTTTATCTTTCCGATTTTAAGGTGGAGGCGGAGGTTAGGTCTCCCATACTAAGAGCCCAGCAAAAAAGTCTCTCAAAGTATCCTCATACCCATGGGGAAAACTTTGGTAGTTGGTTTCAGATGACAGAAAAAGGTCTTTATTCCATAAACCTATACATAAGGGATGTTAGTGGAAAAACATGGAAAGTTAGCTACGACTACATGCTTCAGTAGCCTTTACAAAACTGAGTTTTCTCATTATTAAACAAAAGCGCGGGCCTAAGTTTGATATTCTTAGGAGGAAAAGTATGGCAAACAGACTCATAAATTCTAAAAGTCCCTACCTTCGTAAGTCTGCCTACCAGCCCGTGGACTGGTATGAGTGGTCAGAGGACGCCTTCAGGAGGGCAAGAGAAGAGGATAAACCCCTCCTTCTTTCAGTGGGAGGCGTATGGTGCCACTGGTGTCATGTAATGGCCCACGAAAGCTTTGAAGACAAGGAAATCGCAGAAATAATAAACTCTAACTTTGTTCCAGTAAAGGTGGACAGGGACGAACGCCCAGATATAGACAGAAGATATCAAGAGGTAGTAATGGCCATAACGGGCTCTGGTGGGTGGCCCCTCACCGTATTCCTTACGCCTGAGGGAAAAGCCTTTTTTGGGGGCACCTACTTTCCTCCCCATGACCGCTGGGGAAGGCCTGGCTTTAAAAGTATCCTCCTAAGAATTGCCCAGCTTTGGAAAGAGGAAAGGCATAAAATTTTAAAATCCGCAGATAGCATATACGAGAGTGTCTTAAGCTACAACCTGCAAAACTTCAAAGACCCTGTAAGGGAGGACTTTATAGAAAAGGGAATATCAAGCCTGCTTATTAACTTAGACTATGAGCACGGAGGTATTGGCACAGCTCCCAAGTTCCATCATGCAAAAGCCTTTGAACTGCTGATTTATCACAACTTTTTCCATCCGTCGGAAACTCTAAATAGGGCAATAACCCTATCCTTAGACGCTATGGCAAAGGGCGGAATCTTTGACCATTTATTAGGAGGCTTTTTTAGGTATTCTACGGACGAGCGCTGGCATGTGCCACACTTTGAAAAGATGCTCTACGACAATGCAGAACTACTCAGCCTTTACTCGCTTGCCTACCAGATATTTGGCAAAAGCCTTTACAGAAAAACCGCAAAGGGTATATGGACCTACTACAGACAAAAAGGCTGTGATCAAAGGGGAGGCTTTTATGCCTCTCAGGATGCGGACATAGGCCTTCTGGACGAGGGTGGTCATTACACCTTTACCCAAAAGGAAATAGAAGACCTTCTTACTCCCGAGGAGTTAAAGCTTGCAAGCATGCACTTTGGCTATGCCAGCATGCCCCATGAACCTCACAAAAAGGTGCTTTACATAAACATGGAAGAGGAAGATGTTTCAAAAAGGGCTGGCATGCCCTTAGAAGAAGTAAGCACACTTTTAGAGAGAGTAAAAACAAAACTACGAGAACACAGAGAAAAGAGAGAAACACCCTATGTGGATAAGACCCTTTACACCAATTGGAACGCACTGATGGTATCTGCCCTCTGCGATTACTGGAAGGTCTTTGGAGAACCTGAAGCTAAGAATATGGCAGAAAGAACAATAGACAGAATCCTCGACGAATACTATATGGATGGCGTCCTTTACCACAAAGAGGGCGTAAAGGGTTTCTCAGAGGACTACCTTTTTTTAGCTCAGGCCCTTCTTAAAATCCTTGAGGTTACGCAGGAGCGCAGATATCTTGAACTATCCTACGAGCTGGCAAAGAAAGCCATAGAACTCTTCTGGGACGAGAAAGACTGGGGCTTTTATGACACCGCAGAAGGAGGGGAGGGGCTTCTACAAATAAGAATGAAAAACCTTCAGGACACGCCCACACAGTCCGTCAACGGCTCCGCTGGCTATACACTTCTTCTGCTTGGCACGCTAACAGAAGATGCCTCCATGATTGACTATGCAGAAAAAACGCTCCAGTCCTTCTCGAGGCTCGTGAAAGATGCTCCCATGGTATCCTTCTCCTACTTCATAAGCCTGTATGCTTACCTGAAGGGCATATACAAGGTGGAGACCCGAGACTTTTTTGAAGAGTCCTTGAACTTTTTTAGACCCTTTAAGTTTGTGTTAAGGTCCGAAGTGGAAGGCCTCTTAGTTTGCGAAGGGCAAACCTGCAAAAGATACGACAACCTTAATCAAATCTTAACATAAAAGCACTAATATTTTCATCGAAGGAGGTGGTGAGCCATGGTAAAGGGTGAAAAAAGTGGGTCAACAAAGGTTCTAAGTGTAAAGGACCGAAAGGTAGCAAAAAGGTTGACAGACAGGCTTCTTAAAAGGGGGCTTGTGGTAGCCCAGGTAGAAGGCAAAGAGGACCTCGAAAAGGACCTTCCTAAAAAGGCGGATGTGGTCATCATGTTGTCAGAGGGTGTATCCGAAGCTCTTGACTAACTCGGGTCTTTTCTTCCAGTCGGGTTTTACCTTAACGAAAAGCTCCAAATAGACCTTTCTTCCAGTTATCAGCTCCAACTCCTCTCTTGCCAACTTACCTATATTCTTTATCATCTGCCCACCCTTACCTATGATTATAGGCTTGTAGTTTTCCCTATCAACTATGATGTCCGCCTTGACCACCAGCACGTTGGGATCGTGCTTCCCTTCCGAGACTTCCGTTATCGCCACAGCCACACCTTGAGGAATCTCCTGATGAATTTTGAAAAGCACCTTCTCTCTTATTATTTCTGCAGCCATGAGCCTAAAAGGAAGGTCGGTAACCGTATCTTCAGGGAAGAGGGGTTCTCCCTCTGGCAGGTATTTCAAGATAGTCTTTGTTAGCTCTTCCACATTGTAGCCCTTGAGAGCACTCACAGGCACTATTTCCCGAAACTGTGGATACTCTCTGGACAACTCCTCCACCATGGGCAACAGTTTCTCTACGCCACCCACTCTGTCCACCTTGTTTATTACGAGAAAGACTGGTTTTGTCTCCGCATGGGGCTTTATGTATTTTTCAAAAACTTGTCTGTCATCCTCCCTGAATCCATCTTCCGCATCCACCATAAAGAGGATTAGGTCTGCATCCTTTAGGGAGCTTGTTGCCATTTCCACCATCGCCTCTCCAAGGGCATCTCTGGGCTTATATATGCCTGGAGTGTCGAGAAAAACTATTTGCGCCTGACCGGGTATATTCTTGACCCCAAGCACCCTTATACGGGTTGTGCCAGGCTTTGGGGAGATTATGGAAATCTTTGTGCCAAGCAGTTTGTTAAGCAGTGTAGACTTGCCCACATTGGGCTTGCCAACTATAGCCACATGGCCAGTCCTCACGCCACCCATTATAAACCAACCTCCGCAAGCAATATAAGCAAAAAGCCAAGAATCACAACTCCATAAGAAACACCAAGCTTATAAAGGCTTGTAGATAGCCTATTTGCCACAAGCCCACCCATTAGTATGCCAGCCAACAAGCCCATCAAACCTATACCCACAAAGCCCCAATCAAGATTAACCACATTGAATTGTTTATAAAAGACAAGACGAAGAAGTATGTTGGATGTAAAGTACAGGTTTAGCATGAGCCTAAGGGAGTACGGGTCTGTAAAATGTTGACTGAGAAAAACAAGGGGAGGTGGACCTCCCATACCCACAAGTCCAGCAAAAAGACCTCCTAAAAAACCCGCCGGCGTAGCCATACCACTACCAAGCCTTAGGCTTAGCCATCCTTTGTGAAGGGAAAGGTCGTAAAGGCCCAGAAAAACTATGAATATGCCTATGATAAGGCGTAAAGTCCTCTGGTCAAGCTGGTCCAGAAGATAAGCACCCAAAAAAATGCCAGGCACAGAGCCCACAATTAGCCTCAAAAGCAGATAAGGTGCTATTTCACCCTTTCTGTTCTGATATAGCAGGCCTAATGTTCCAAAAAGGTTAAAAAGGGCAGAAGACACAACCACCATCTTTGGGTCGTAAAAGATGGAGAGGATTCCTATGATGAAAATACCTGCACCAAAGCCGGTTATGGATTGAAAAAACCAAGCAAAGAAAACCACAAAAAAGGGAATCATGCACCAAAAAGAGATTTTATTCTGTTTATAATTCCTCCAAATCTTCTTCTGAATTCCACATTAAGACTCTCCACCCACTGGCCTATTTTTCCAGAAACCTTGGAGAGTTGTGACTTGTCCCTAATCTGGTCACCATAAAGGAACTCCTTTAGAACCTCATTGGTCTCCTCGAGGGTCCTTATGAGCCTTTTAAGTTCTTCCTTATTGCCAAGGTCTGCCCTGTTTATGGCTTCTTCAAAACTTTTTAGAATGCCTTCCATGGCGCTGTCAAAGCTTACATTCCTTGCCTGCTGGTCGTTGGGAAACTGGCTCAGAAGCTGGAGGAGTTTAGACCTTAAGTTAAAGCGGTACTCAGAAAGGAGGGAAGGAAAGGGCTCTTTTGAAGTAAGTTCCGAGATAAAGTCCTCTACTATAAGGACGACCCTTTCCTCTATGCTGTATATCTTTTCCATTTAATCAGTCTCCGTATGATGCTCTTCGCCGGTGGGCGCCTTCTTTCCTTCCTCGAGATCGTAGAACCTGTCTTCAAGCTTTCCCAATATCTTGGGAAGGGTGGTGTATTCCATCTCCTCGGAGGGTAGCCTGTGGGGCTCAAAGATGCCCTGACGCCTTAGAATATCCGCTATCAGCTGTGCCTGGCGTCTTGCCTCATCGAAGGCTGGGTCGTCAAAAAGGTCCCTTGGTCCTATGAGTTTGCCGTTGGCTATCTGATATCCCGCCGCTATGACTCTCGGAGGTCCGTCAAAGCGAGAGGGTGTAGCATACCTAAAGGATACGGGCATAAGGGGTCCGTTATGAGAGCCCCTCATCCAACCCTCCACAATCCAAGGTCTTGCAAAGGGTTCCAGGATCTCCCCTATGGCAGGAAAACCCGATTGAGACCTTACTATCATCACGGGGTCATCCTTGCCCACATACTTACCCGCTATAAGAGAAAGCCTTTGGGTAGATGCAACCGCAGCGATCTCTCCATCCGAGTTCCTCCAGACGCTCTTGACCGCATACCTTTCTACAGTTCCTATAAGAGCCAGAAGGTCATAGAGCTCTGCAGGCGTAGAGAGCTTAACTGCTTTTCCTGTAAAGGTATCCAAAACCTCAAAGGTAAAGCCGTCGTGCATCTTTGGGTCTATTACAAGACCTGCGCATACCATGGGGTCTGCGAACATCTCATATAAGGGCAAACTCCAAGCGCTCGGGGCGGTCTTGTCGGCAAAAAAGACTATAACTGGTTC
>JAOAIS010000022.1 GCA_026414575.1 Aquificaceae bacterium
CTACTCAAATAACCTCCAAAATATCCCTTAGAAGGAAGAAAGAGACTTTACACATGCCACCATCCAACATACACATTCTCGTCCTTACATAGCTTCTTATACTTCCTTATGTTTCTTACCACTTCATCCCTTGCCATGCCACGCTTCTGCTTTTCTTATGCATTTCCCAATAGCTCTATGACACACTGGCTATGTCATGTTCTGTTGTTAGTTGCTTTTTTATACAAGATTCCGCCCCTGCTTATGCCTAATGCAATATGAACGCTTTATGCCTGTATAGTCAGGAACTATGACAAAGCCTTTTGGTAGGTCTTGTGGCATATGGTCAAAGTGGAAGCCTTCTTTGGTATATCTTTGTGGTTCTTGTAAGCTTGAAGGGTCTTCCTAACTTTGTTATAACCTCTCTAATTTCGCCCCATAAGGTTATATGAACCCATTGGCATATATTAGACACAGCAGTTTCCCAGTCATTTTTCAAAGGTAGAGTAGTCCAGAAAGCAGAAGTTTACTGGCTTTTTTATCTTGTAAACCACATAATCCAAAAGATGTTGAAATCCTCAGGAAGAGGGACTATAATATCCCTTATGAAGGTTAAGCCAATAATAACGATTATTATATCAAACTTCCTATTCTTTGCCATCTCATGTGCAGAGAAAACCACGGTTGTAATAGGTGATACGCCAACTCATGCCAGGCCGCCAGGTCTTTCGGTCGCATCAGAAAAAGCCGTGGATAATGGGAAAAAGCACCTCAGGAAAGGAAATTGCAGAAAGGCAATCCATGAGTTTAATAAGGCTCTTGACAAAAATCCAAACAACTTTGAGGCTCTCTACTGGCTTGGTGTAGCTGAAGGCATGTGCGGGTACTACTCAAGAGCTTACGACCGACTTCTCTTAGCCTTCAAATACTCCCCGGACAAGGGATGGCAGGCAAGGGTCTACGCCACCATTGGTATAACCTTGCTTTATATGGACAGGGATGATGAGGCAGTAACATACTTTGAAAGGGCAAAGGTTATAGACCCGAGAAATGAGATAGTGGTAGCGTATTACGACTGGGATGAGCCTGGCAAGGGCAAGGGCCCAAAGAAGCACAAGATAAAGAAAAAGCCAAAAGATAAAGAAGGTTTTGAAATAACTCTAAAATGGCTTGACTAAGGGATTTTCTCTGCGTAATTTCTGCTAAGATGGAAAAGTTTCTTGGCTGTCTCTTTCGCAATATCCTTGTGGGGGTAGTGAGGGTCTTCTAACAAAAAGCTGGTCACCTTTCCCCTTACATAGGCTCTGTAGCACTTGAAAAAGGGCAAAAACAAGTCAAACTCCTCGTCCTTTGTAATAGTTTTGTATTCTTCCTCATAAACCTGCGAGAGATGTTCCATGCCTACAAAATCCAACTCCATGGATAAAAAGCACATGTCGTTGAGCATATCTCCGCATCTGAAGCGATCATTAAACTCTATGCAATCAAAAACACATATACCCTCTTTGAGGAAAGCCACATGCTCGAGCCTTATGTCTCCATGCCCATCCCTTACGCGTCCATCTTCTATCCTCTTTTCAAAAAGATGGGCGTATTTGCTGTAAAAACCATCGGTCTTATTCCTTATAAAGCTGTAGTCCTCCTGGCTTATGGTTATTCCTATGTATGTTTCTGTCTGAAAAAAATTCTCGTCAGTATTGAACTTCATAACTTCAAGCCTCCCAAACTCTTCTCTTTTTTCTGCTCTCAGATGAAAGCTCGCTATGTGTTTGGCAAGAGCCTTCATATCCTCAAAAGAAACGGACTTTAGCATATTCTTCAAAAGCCTCTCCTCTGGAACCCTTCTCATCTTTACTGCGTACTCTACGGGATTACTCTCGTTCTCCATGACATACTCTCCATCCAATAGGCTTATGGGCACAACGCCCATGTAAACCCACGGACAAAGTCTTCTGTTAAGCTCTATCTCTCTAACACAGTTTTCCAGTCTCTTTTCAAGGGTGGAGTAATCCAAAAAGCCAAAGTTTACAGGCTTTTTTATCTTGTATACCACATCATCCAAAATAAGCACCCAGCTTGTGTGGGTCTGAACTACATTTGCCCTTAGCTTTTTTGATAGCTCTTCAATCATAAGTTACATTCTAAACCCAAGCTTTATATCCTGTAAAGATCCTTAAACTGTAGTAGCATTTTACTGTGTCTGATAATAGTTTCAATACCCTCAAGCATCACAGCGCCTCCGCCCCATAGCCCCTATATACCATCATAGCCTCAACCCATCCACATACCTACGCCACCATCTAAAGCATGCTTCTCAAGCCTTACACCACTCCCTTAAAGCCATTCCTTGAAGGATAAAAAGAAGCTCTTTAAATGCCAAAGCCTTAAATAGTCACTTCTTTCTTTCCATCCCTTCCCAATTTCTTTTATCACTGGCTTTGCGCTTTTCTTGTCTAAATGTCTAATTGTAGTAGCCTTTGTATGACATCATCTGCATGGTATTGAAGCCTAAAGCCTTAACCTCCTTTGTGGAATTATTCTCTACCAGTTCTCTATGGCAAAATGGCTATTGCGTGTTTTATTGTCAGCTACTTTCGCATCCAATGTCCTGCTAATGCTGATGTAAAGGTCAATCTTTATCCAACCTTTCATTCTATTCTTGTCATGTTTTTATTGATCTACTTTCCTTTGTTTGTTGATAAGTCTTCTTGTTTGAAGAAGAGTATGAGAAGGATTGAGGCTTTTGGATGCCTGAAGTATTTTCTTAGCTTTTTGTCTTATCGTGTGGTTATTGTGGCTTGAGTATTTCTGGGTAAATGGGTATTTGTCCTCTTCTTAGCAAGCCGTTGTGATAAGCTTTCCAGGTTAATTCATAGTGTTATCTCGCTGGTTTATATTAGACAGGATGAAAGTCAACTCCAAACCCATAGGAAGCTCCACATGGAATTCCACATATGTGTGGTTAAATCAAAACAAATACTATTAAGGTAAAGCCTTGTAATTACCCAGTAAGTGAGTATTAATATGTGAAATTAGATGTGAGGTTTTAAATGTGTAAAATAAAGAACAACAAGCTTTTTCAGAATTTGCCGTGAGATTTGTAGAGTTATAGTAATATACATTATTTAGAAACACAACTAATAAAAAAAGTGTAATTATATTAGGGGGTTATTCCACGGTAATAAGCCTTTCGTAGCTTAGGTCCTTCAATAACTGATAGTCCTTCTTTATATCCCTACCGGCTCTTGTTAGATATCCTCCGACCATCATAGCGTTAGTCATAAGAACTGCCATGCCGTGAAAATCTCTTAGGTTTTGCTCTCTTCCACCGCATAGCCTTAGCTCAGCTTTTGGGTT